>JACRCY010000115.1 GCA_016218785.1 Deltaproteobacteria bacterium | reverse complement strand
GGGGCCGGGGTCGGGGTGTAGGCCGCGGGCGCGTAGGCCGGCGCGGGGGTCGGGGGCTGGGCGAAGGCCGACAGGGCCGGGTGGCCGGCGTCGACGTCCTGCTCCGGGGACGCGAGCGGCGGTGGCGCGGCGGGGACGGCGGCGTCGAGGGCGGCGTCGAAGCCGAGATCCTCCTTGGCCGCGGCCTGCTCCTCATCGAAGACGGCGATGTCCTGGGCCTCCTCGATGTCCTCCAGGTCGATCTCCCCCGTGCCCTCCTCGTGCTGGAACTCGTTCTCGGGCTCCTGCAGCGGAGGCGGCGCGGCCCCCGGCGCCGGCGGCGCGGTGGTCGGGCTCTGGAGGAAGGCGTCGAGGTCCTCCTCGGAGAAGAGATCCACGGGGTCGGTCTGCGGCTCGGGCTCGGCCTTGGGAGGTTGGGAACCCTTGTGGCCGCCGCGCTTGCGATCGTCTCGGGCCATGCTCGCCTGTCCTGTCGTTGGGGGAGGTGGTCACGCCCCGCGGCCACCCATCGTGGCCGACGGCGCGAGGCCACATTCTACAACCTGAGCGGCGCCGGTGGATCAAGGAATTCTGCGGGCGCGGGCGAGGCCCCGCACCGTCGGCGGAGGCCGGCCGGCCGCGGAATCGGCGGGCGTCGGGTCGCGCCCGGGGCCGGGAATGCGGCGGGTAATGAATAACCGGCACCTACCGCTTTGTCGTCAGGGGGGGCAACGGCCAAGAGCGGGAGGTGCCGGTCACCCGATCAGATGCCACGACCGGGGTGCGCAGTTTCGCCGGTGCTGACGACTCTCCCCGGCACGCTGCGGGAGCAATGTTGGGGGCTTGGGCCCCCGCGCGGCCCTACCGGCCGGGTACCCGCTCGGCCTTGAGCGCGGCCGCGACCAGGGGCTTGGCCCAGTCCGGGGTGGACGCGAGCCGCCGGCGATTGAGCACCCGACCGTCGGCGAAGTCGAGGACCAGCCGGGGGCGGGGGTGCTCGCCGGCAGCGAGCTTCGCCTCCGCGCTGTTGTCGAAGACCCGGAGCGAGGTCAGCTTCGGGATGAGTCGCGCCAGGTTGGCCCGGCTCTGGAGGTAGCGCTCGCGAATCCGCTGCTCCGCGACGGCATGTCCCCCCCGCCGCGCACGGGCGTGGACGCGAGCAACATGGCGATCGGCGCTGTCGAGCGCCACGTACCACATCCTGATCGCCAGCCCGAGGTCCGCGGCTCGGTGCAGGCACCGGCTGATGGTCCGGCCTCCGAGGGTGGTCTCGAATGCGAAGCTCTGTCGTCTCGAGATCGCCTCCTCGAGGCGCCGCAGGCCATCCGCCCAGGCCAGCGCGTTGGCGCGTTCGCGGGCCAGACCCGGGTTGCGCTCCATGAGCTGACGCGTGAGCTCGTCGGGGTTGAGATAGTCGCCGCCGCACTCGCGCAGCAGCTCCCCCATCAGGCTGCTCTTGCCGCCCCCGTTGGGGCCGGCGAGCACCCAGATGGTCGGCGGCGGGTCAGCCGGCACGGCGCTTCGTGCCCCGGCGATGCGCCGCGCCCAGGGCCGATCCGGAGGCGGCGAAGGCCTTCGTCATGGCCCGGTGGAAGCTCCGCGGCTGCATCCGGGACACCAAGGCGTCGAACTCCTCCGTGAGCATGTCGATGACCCGGCCGGCGTCCGGATCCAACGCCTCGTACTCCTCGACCGACATGAGCACCGCCGTCGGGCGGGCCTGTCGCTGGATGATCACGCGCCCCACCCGGGTGGCGTCCAGGTACTTGCCCACGTGCTGCTTGAACTGCGTCGCGCTGACTTTCACGGCCGGGCGCATGGCGAGCACCTCATGTCTATTATGTACAATCTAGACAAAATGTCCACAGCCGTCGACGCCCCGGCGAGCCGGCGCGGCCGCGCCCCCTCATCGGGCCCCGCGGGCAGGGTGCCGTGATGATCGAGTTGGGACGGCTGGGGAACCGGAGCCTCCGGCCACGGCGCGGTGATGGCTCCGCCGCGGGCGGCAGCGGGCTCGAGGAGTGACGGGGGCGGTGGTCCCTACGCCTTGGCCTTGGCGGACCGCTCCCTGGCGCGGTGCAGGTCGAGCAGGCGGGCGGGGGACCAGGCGAGGAGCTTCTGGCGGTAGTCGGCGTCCTGCCGGCGACCCAGCTTCGCCAGGATCGCGTCGACCAGCTTCTCCTTGGTCCCGAAACGGTCCTTGAGCTCGGTGGCGGTCTCGAGGAGCCGGAGGAGCTTGGTGTTGGAGGAGCTCTGCAGGCGCGCCTTCAGATCCTCCTTGCTCTCGTCGCCGCGCTCGAGCACGTCGGTGATCTTGTCGACCAGCTGCTCCTTGCCGCCGTGGAGCTGCTGCACTCTCTGGAACGGGGTCATCGCGGTCATGAAGCTACTCCGTGGCTCACTGGCCGAGCAGGGACGGGCGACGCTTCCCCTTGGTGCCGCCGGGCAGGTTCAGCTTGAGGGACGGCATGCCGTCGCTGCCCTCGCCCGGCGCCGCCTTGGGCTCGTCGCCCTTGCCCTCGCTCGCCTTGTCGTCGGTCGTCACGTCCGGCGCCGTCTTGTCGGGCGCCGGCTGGCTGTCGTCGATCTTGGGGCCCCCCTCCTCGACGGAGGGGAGCTTGATGCGCGGCAGGTCCCCGAGCTTCGCCTTGAACGCTTCCTCGATCTTCTTGATCAGCTCGTCGAGCTTCTGCTGCGGCAGGTTGCCGCGCACGCGGAAGACCTTCAGCTCCTGGGCCCCCTTGAGCTCGGAGATGATGCCGCCCAGGCCCAGGCTCCCGAGCATCGGGGACTCCAGCAGCTCCTTGACGAGGTTGTTGAACTTGTCGGTCAGGCTCTTGGCCTCGTTCTCGTCGCTGCACTCGGCGCGGAAGTCGAACTCGAGCCCCGCGGCGAAGTCGATCGTGGCGACGATGGCCGACACCGCCTTGAACGGCGAGTCGGCCTCCTTGGCCCGCTTGCTCACCTCGTCCGGCACCGAGACCACCCCCCGGACGGTCTGATTGCCTTGCACCCGGTTGGTCAGCTCGACCAGCTTCGGCGACTGCCGCGCGCTCTGCCCCTTGCCGTCGGCGAGATCGAGGATGCGCTTGACCTGGGTCAGGTCCCCGACGACCGCCGTGGTGGAGCTCACGAAGCTCAGGTTCTGCCCGGCGGAGTTCGAGTAGATGGTGCGGTTGCCGTGCTTGGTCTCCTGGAACTTGGCGCCGGCCGCCTCCTTGAACCACGCGACGATCGCGGGCTGGTTGAAGCGCCCCAGCGCCACCACGGCCGCCTCGCCGCTGCCCTGCTCGCCCTGGTAGGGCATCGCGAGCAGCAGCGTGTCGATGTCGCGCAGCGGGTCGAGGCCCGACTTCTGGACCAGGTGGTCCCACTTCTTCTTCAGTCCCTCGCTGCGGTCGCGCAGCTGCAGCAGCCGGTCCTTGAACTGCGTCTGCCTGAGCCGCGCGACGTTGATCTGCACGAGCACGCGCGAGTCGGCCGGCACGAGCTTCATGGGATCGGAGATGCCCGCCTTGCTGCCGCAGCCGCCGGCGAGGACGACGCTCACGGCACCCAGCAGGAGGCTGCGCCAGGTGGCGCGCGCCGCATTCGTGGGGCGGGATGGCACGGTGGACCTCGGGCGGGACAACCCGCGTAAAACGCGAGGTTTATAGGCGGAAGCCCCGGCTCTGTCAAGGGCGGCTTGCCCACCCGCCCGTCACGTTGGCGCTGCTGACCCGGCCGCGCGTTTGGGCTAGGATGCGGCCGGGGCACTGCCGCGGCCGCGGCCGGTACGCCCGCCGGAGCACTCGCCAGGAGCCACGGGGAGTCATGCCCAAGACCATGAAGGCGCTCGTCAAGAAGCACCGCGAGGTGGGCCTGTGGATGGAGGAGGTGCCGGTCCCCGCGATCGGCCCCAACGACGTCCTCGTCAAGATCCGCAAGACGGCGATCTGCGGCACCGACCTGCACATCTACAACTGGGACGAGTGGTCGCAGAAGACCATCCCGGTGCCCATGGTCACCGGCCACGAGTTCGTGGGCGTGATCGCGGCGGTCGGCTCGCACGTGGCCGGCTTCGCGGTGGGCGACCGCGTCTCCGGCGAGGGGCACATCACCTGCGGCCACTGCCGCAACTGCCGCGCGGGCCGCCGCCACCTGTGCCGGAACACCGTCGGGGTGGGCGTCAACCGCACCGGCTGCTTCGGCGAGTACCTGAGCATCCCGGCGTCGAACGCCTTCAAGCTGCCCGCCGACGTGCCCGACGACCTCGCCGCGATCTTCGATCCGTTCGGCAACGCGACGCACACGGCCCTCTCCTTCGACTGCGTGGGCGAGGACGTGCTCGTCACCGGCGCCGGCCCCATCGGCATCATGGCCGTGGCCATCTGCCGGCACATCGGCGCGCGCCACGTGGTGATCACCGACGTCAACGAGTACCGCCTCGAGCTGGCCCGCAAGATGAACCCCTCGCTCGCCGTCGACCCCCGCCAGGTGAGCCTCAAGGAGGTCATGGCGCAGCTCCACATGACCGAGGGCTTCGACGTCGGCCTGGAGATGTCGGGCAACGCGCAGGCCTTCCAGGACCTGATCGGCGTGATGAACAACGGCGGCCGCGTGGCCGTCCTCGGGATCTTTCCGCAGCCGGTGCCCATCGACTGGGGCCTCGTCTGCTTCCACGGCCTGTTCATCAAGGGGATCTACGGCCGCGAGATGTTCGAGACCTGGTACAAGATGGTCGCCATGCTGCAGAGCGGCCTCGACATCGGGGCCGTGATCACGCACCGCTTCCCGGTCGACGAGTTCCAGCAGGGCTTCGACGTCATGCGCCAGGGGCAGGCGGGGAAGGTGGTCCTGGAGTGGTAGGGCGGCCCGGCGTCGCCGTCGGGCTCCGTGACGAAGGCGCGGCTCACGGCTACTCGCCGAACCGGGCGATGATCTCGTCCTGCTTGAGGCCGAGGATCCCGTGCTTCTGGCCGACCTTGATGAAGGCCTGGAGGGCCTGCTCGAGGTGGTGCGGGTCGTGCGCCGCCGACAGCTGGGTGCGGATGCGCGCCTGCGCCTTCGGCACCACCGGGTAGAAGAAGCCGACCGCGTAGACCCCCTCGTCGAAGAGATCGCGCGAGACGTCCTGCGACAGCCGCGCGTTGTAGAGCATCACCGGGACGATGGGGCTGTCGCCCGGCTTGAGGTCGAAGCCGGCGTCGGTGAGGCCCTTGCGCCAGAACCTGGTGTTGGCCTCGAGCTTGTCGCGCAGGGCGGTGCTGCGCGTGACCAGGTCCATGACCGCGAGGGTCCCGCTGACGACCACGGGCGCCAGGGTGTTGGAGAAGAGGTAGGGGCGCGCCCGCTGGCGGCACATCGCGACCAGCTCGCGCCGGCCGCTGACGCAGCCGCCCGAGGCGCCGCCCAGGGCCTTGCCGAGCGTGGTCGTGATGATGTCGATCTTGCCCACCACGCCGCACTGCTCGTGCGTGCCGCGGCCGGTCTTGCCGCCGACGCCGGCGGCGTGGGAGTCGTCGACGACGACCCTGGCGTCGTAGCGCTCGGCCAGGGCCACGATTGCGTCCAAGCGGGCCAGGTCGCCGTCCATCGAGAAGACGCCGTCGGTGACGATCATCCGGAAGCGCTGGTCGGCGTGACGGCGGAGCACCTCCTCGAGCTGCGCCATGTCGGAGTGCTCGAAGATCTCGCGCCTGGCCTTGCACAGCCGGAGGCCGTCGATGATGGAGGCGTGCACCAGCCGGTCGGAGATGACCGCGTCCTGGTCGTTGAGCAGCGCCTCGAAGACGCCGCCGTTGGCGTCGAAGCACGACGAGAAGAGCATGGTGTCCTCGGTGCCGAGGAACGCGGTGAGCCGGTTCTCGAGCTCGCGGTGGATGTCCTGGGTGCCGCAGATGAAGCGCACGGACGACATGCCGTAGCCGCGCGCGCCGAGGCCGCCGTGGGCCGCCGCGACCACCTCGGCGTGGCTGGAGAGGCCGAGGTAGTTGTTGGCGCACATGTTGATGACCTTGCGGGGGGGGCTCCCCTCGGGGAACTCGACCTCGATCTCGGCGCCCTGGGGCGCGTGGATGTAGCGCTCGTGCTTGAACAGCCCGGCGCTGCTGATGGTCTTGAGCTCGCCGTCGTAGTAGGCGCGCGCCGTGTCGCTATAGGCCATGGTCGGCTCCTTGTGGTCGCGGGAGACGGGAGGTCGTCGGGGTGGGCCGGGCCGTCGGGGAGCGGGTCACCACCGCCGCCGCCGCCCGCGCGAGCATAGGCCGCCCACGAGGCCGATCGCAAGCACGGCGAGGGCCACGGCGCCGCCGGTGCCGGCCGCGCGGCAGCCGCAGCCGCCGCCCCCGCCGTCGTCACCACCGCCGCCGTCGCCGCCCTGGTGTCCGCCGTCGGGCGTGCCCGATCCGCAGTTGGGCCCCGGGCCATCGGCCGCGTAGCCCGCCAGGCTCTCGAAGAAGCCACCGGCGAAGCCGATGCCGCTGATGGCCGGGCCCTTGAGCGGCCCCCAGTCCGCCTCGGTGTACGGGGTCCACGTGCCGCCGCCGTCCTGCGTCACCAGGAGCTTGCCGGTCATGCCGAGGAAGGCCTTCTGCGGGGTGACCATGTGCACCGCCAGGTAGAAGGCGAGCGCGCCGGCCACGGGCTTGGTCTGCTGCCAGCTCAGGCCGTCAGTCGTGACGGCCACGACCGCCGCCTGGTTGCCCTGGCCGTCGTCGTGCGTGCCCACGGCCATGGCGTGGGTCGCGTCGGCCGCGGAGACCTGGAAGAACCCTGCCTTCTGCCCGGTGCCGTTCGACTGCAGGGTCCCCGCGGCGCGCGCCGGGGTGGCCGCGAGGATCGCCGCGAGCGTCAGGAGCGGGGGGAGGGCTCGCACCGCGCGCGTCATGCCTGGCCTCACCGTCGGACGGGGCGTCCGGTCCATTGCCAGTCACGATGCTGCGCCCGGCCCGCCGGGGCTGTCAATGCCCAGGGGGCCCGGCACCGGGCGCGACCAGCCCGGCCCTGCGGAGTCGCACCTCGGGCCGCACGCGCCGCTTGACAGCCCGGGCCGCGACCGCGAGCATCTATGGGACGAGGCATTCCCCGCTCCACGTGGGGGGGCGCCCACCCGGAGAGGATGTCCTCGCGCAGAGGAGGCGCACGTCCCTGAAGACTCCCGACCACGCCGCGCGGCCCACGTGCCCGCTCCTGGAGCCCGACCCGACCGTCCCCGGCGGCGAGCCGCGCTGCGGCCGGCACGCCCGGACCATGGCGGCCGAGATCTTCGAGAGCACCGCCGACGGCATCGTCGTGACCGATCCCACTGGCGCCATCGTGGCCGCCAACCCGGCCTTCTGCGCCACCACCGGGTACACCCGCGACGAGCTCTACGGCCAGAACCCGCGCCTCATGAAGTCCGACCGCCACGACGCCGACTTCTACCGCGCGATGTGGCAGGAGATCCTCGCGACCGGTCACTGGCAGGGGGAGGTGTGGGACCGCCGCAAGAACGGTGACGTCTACCCCAAGTGGCTGACCATCGACGCCCTGCGCAACGTCGACGGCCAGGTCACGCACTACGTCGGCGTCTCGAGCGACATCTCCCGCGTCAAGCGGAGCGAGGCGGAGCTCGAGCGGCTGGCGCACTACGACGTGCTCACCGGGCTCCCCAACCGCATCCTGTTCCGCGACCGGCTGCAGCAGGCCCTGGCGCTGGCGCAGCGCCAGGGGACCATGGCGGCGCTGCTGTTCCTCGACCTCGACGGCTTCAAGGTCGTCAACCCCACCTACGGGCCCCGCACCGGCGACGCGCTGCTGGCGGCCGTGGCGCAGCGCCTGGGCACCTGCGTGCGCGCCAGCGACACGCTGGCGCGCTTCGGCGGCGACGAGTTCGCCGTGGTGCTCCCCGGCGTCACCGACGCCTCGGCGGCGGCCCTGGTGGCGCGCAAGATCCGCGATGGCTTCGCCACGTCGTTCGAGGCCGACGGCCACGAGGTCTCGGTCACCGCCTCCATCGGCATCGCGCTCTACCCGCAGGACGGCGGGGCCATCGACGATCTGCTCAAGAACGCCGACACGGCCATGTACCACGCCAAGGAGCTGGGCCGGAACGGCTACCGCTTCTTCTCCGGGGCGATGCACGCGAAGGCGCTCCTGCGGCTCGAGCTCGAGGCGGACCTGCGCCGGGCCATCGAGCGGGAGGAGTTCCTCTTGCACTACCAGCCGCGGGTGGACCTGCGCTCGGGCACCATCACCGGCGTGGAGGCGCTGGTGCGGTGGCAACACCCGACGCAGGGGCTGGTGCCGCCGGCGCGCTTCATCCCCATCGCGGAGCAGACCCGCCTGATCCTCCCCCTGGGCGACTGGGTGCTGAGGACCGCCCTCCGGCAGCAGGCCGCCTGGCTGGCGGCCGGGTACCCCTTGCGCATGGGAGTGAACCTGGCCGCGCCGCAGTTCGAGCAGGCCGACCTCGCCAACCGCATCGCCCGCGCGCTCATCGACGCCTTCGCGCAGCCGGACAACCTGGAGCTGGAGCTGACCGAGAGCACGGCCATGGGCAACCCGGATGCCACCACCTCGACCCTGCTCGAGCTCAAGTCGATCGGCGTCCACGTGTCGATCGACGACTTCGGCACCGGCTACTCGTCGCTCGGCTACCTCAAGCGCTTCCCCATCGACGCCCTCAAGATCGACCGCTCGTTCGTGCGCGACCTCGGCTCCGACCCCGACGACGCGACCATCGCCCGCGCCATCATCGGCCTGGCGCGCTCGCTCGGCCACACCGTGGTCGCGGAGGGCGTCGAGACCCGGGAGCAGCTCCGCTTCCTGATGGACGAGGGCTGCGACGAGGCGCAGGGCTACCTGCTGAGCCGCCCGGTCCCCGCCGACGCGCTGGAGAAGCTCCTGCGCCAGAACCGCCGCATCTTGCCCGTCTGAGGCGGAGCCGGCGGAGCGCTCCGGCGCGGCCAGCGGTGGCGGGGTGGGCTCGGCGCGTGAGGGGGGGGTGGGACCGCGGGGGCGCGAGGCCCCCCGCGGGATCGGCGGAGGAGCGCTACTCGAGGGTGATCTTCAGGTAGTACTGCGTGCCGGGGGCGTCGGAGGTGCCGTAGCTGTACCCCGGCGTGATCTGGACGTAGTAGTCCCCGGCCTCGTACAGCGAGTTCGAGAAGAAGTCCTCCTGGTAGGACGTGGGCTCCGAGGCCCAGCTGTCGTACTGGGCGTCCAGGTACCCGAAGCTGTTGAGGGTCGTGCACGTGTGGCCGTGCCACACCTGGACGGCCGTGTCGGTGTCCTGGCCGGTGAGGCCGGTGACCGAAGTGACGACGTGCAGGCGCTTGCCCACGTCGGCGGCGGCGACCGTGACCTTCAGCCAGTCGGTGTCCGTGTCACTCGAGAGCGAGAACGGCGTCGCGGAGGTGTAGGGGAGCGTGATGGCCTGCGGCGCGGCGCAGGTGTCGTTCGGCTCGACCTCGGCCGGCGTCATGAGCTTGAACTCCGGGATGTAGAGCACGTCGCCCTGGAGCCCGGCGGTCCCCTTGGTGATGCGGACGTTGTAGTTGGTGGTGGCGCTCAGGGTCGGCAGCGTGTACGACAGCGTGCCGTGAGCGCTGGTGGTGCTGCTCGTCGCGAGCTGGGTGGTGCAGTCGGCGGCGTAGAGCGTGACGATGGTGTTGGCGTAGGGGTCACCCGGCGTGGTCCGCGCCTGGAAGACCTTGCCCGAGTCGCCGGCGGCGGCCGCGAACTGGAACCAGTCCTGGTCACCCGCGTCGGTGAGCGACGTGGCGGTCGGGGCGTACGGCAGCGTCACCACCTGCGGCGCCGCGCAGGTGTTGCCCGTCGAGGGCTCGGACTCGAGGGTGACCTCGAGGCTGTAGCCGGCGCCGGAGTAGCCGAAGGTGGAGTTGTAGACCTGGATGTAGTAGGTCGTGGCCGCGGCCACGGCCGGGGTCAGCAGCGAGTCGTGGTAGGCCAGGTCCTCGCTCACGGCGAAGGAGGTGGGCGACGGGCACGCGCCGGTGAAGACCTCGATGACGGTGTCGGTCTGGGCATCACCCGGGTTGGTCCGCAGGCGCATGAACTTGCCCGCGTCGCCGGCGCCGGTGGTGACCTTGAACCAGTCGACGTCGGTGGAGCTGTCGAGCGACTGGCCCACGACCGTGGTCGGCGGGGTCAGCGGGGTGGCCGTGGCGCAGGTGGTGTTGGTGGTCTCGAGGTCGTTGTCGGCGCGGACCGTGTACGAGTAGCCGTCGGTGCCGCTCGAGTCCCAGACGATCATGTAGTAGGGGCTGGTGCCGTTGGTCCACCAGGCCCAGTTGGTGGCGTAGTCGATGACGTCGTCCCACTTGCCCGAGGAGGGCAGCACGGCGAAGAACGCCTCGGCCAGCGGCTCGGTGTAGGTGATGCTGAAGCTGAGCTTGTTGTCGCCGGCGGGCGGCGTGTAGACGTAGAGGTAGGTGTCCATCGCGCCCGCGTAGGTGGCGGTGATGGGCGTGCCCGATACCAGCGCGGTCGCGGTGCGCGCGGTGACCGGGAAGGCCCCGGGGAGGGCGAACGGCACCTCGAAGCCGGTCGCGCCGCTGATGAAGCCGAAGTTCCGGACGCCGGCGGCGGCGGGGACGTCGACGAGCAGCTCGACGACCATGCTGAACGGCTGCACGTCGAGCGCGATGGCCGACACGCCCGGCATGGCGGCGAACTCGATGAAGGGGTAGTTCCCGGCCGAGTCGGCGGTGGTCTCGAACGGGTTGTCGAAGTCCAGGTTCTGGACCCACAGTATGCCGATGCCGCCCGAGGCCAGGTCGCCCGCATAGCCCGTGATCGCCAGCGGCGACCGGAGCTCGAAGGCGTCGGCGTAGGTGAGCGGCTCACCATCGGTCACGACCGTCACGTCGCAGGTCCCCAGCGCGGCGCTCGAGGACACCGTGATCGGCACCACGAGGGCCGTGGGGCTGGCCACGATGATGTTGGCCTGGTCCACGGTGACGCCGGGGCAGAAGGTGACCTGGAAGTTGACGCTCGGGTCGCTGACCCAGGTCGTGTTGAAGCCGGCGATGGTGACCCAGTGGTCGCGGCCGACGAAGACGGCGTCCGGGACCACGGCGCTGATGCTGGAGCCCCCCTCGAAGGTCCCGGTGGGGCCGGTGGCGCCGGTCACGCCCGTGGTGCCGGTGGCGCCGGTGGCGCCCTCAGGGCCCGCGGGTCCGGTGTCGCCCTGCTCTCCCTTGCAGCCTGCCAGCGCCAGCATGGCGATGACGAGAAACGCAATCCCGACTCTCCTCATGTTCTGCTCCTTTCAGCTTTGGCTAGGTGGCTTCAGCGGCCGGCTTTCCCCCGGCCGAAAACAGGGGGAGCATAAAGCAGGCCTGGGCCCGGAACTCAAGTCTTTTTGAGGGGGGCCCGGGCGGCCGGGTCTGGTAGATTCGCCCCGTCCGACGCAGAAGGAGGAGAAATGCCCCCCGCGGCCCTCGACCGCTTCGTGCAGCGGGTGACCAGCATCCAGTACCACCCCTACCACCTCGTGGTGGTACCCGTCCTGGTGGGGCTGGTGCGCGCCGCGCTCGAGGCGCTGGTCGGCTACCGGGCGCAGACCCCGATCCACGCGTTCACTTCGGTACTCTTCTACCTGGTGGTGCAGCTCCTGCTGCTCGGCGTGGTGAGCCTGGCCACCGGGCGGCGCTGGCGCGAGATCGCGGGGGCGGTCACCGTGGGGCTGGTGCTCGGCTGGGTCCCGCCACTCCTGGAGTGGGTCGCCTTCGCGCAGCCGGGCCGGGCCTTCCGCTACCTGAACGAGTTCCGCTGGCACTTCGTGGCCCCCTACCAGTCGGTGTGGGAGAGCGTGGGCATCTGGCTGGCGATCGTCTTCGCGGGCGGCTTCACGGCCCTCGTGACGCGGAGGCTGTGGCGCGCGCTCGCGGCGCTCGCCGGGGCGTGGGTCGCGATGCAGGTGGCGGGGTGGGCCTGCCCGGCCGCGGGGCAGCTCCTGGCCGTCGACCGTGGCCTGCGCGGCGTGAGCGTGGCCAACCTGAGCAACCTGGTGCTGCTCCTCGTCGCGCTCGTCGTCTACCTGGCGCTCAACCCGGGCACGCTGCTGCCGTCGCTCCGGCGCATCAACCACTGCCTGCCGTGGGGCCTGGTGGCGATGCTCGGTGCGCGACTGACGGGCCAGTTCTGGACCGTGGCCGCGCTGCGCGGCGTGATCATGACCCTGGGGTTCCTCCTCATCGTCTTCACCAACGACTACTTCGACCGCGGCCAGGACGCCGCCCGCGGCGGCCAGGCCCGCCCGATCGCCGCCGAGGACATGGTCGTGGCGACCTGGTTCGAGGTGCTCCTCTGCCTCTGGGTGGGGTTCTGGGACCCGCGCGGGATCATGTTCGTGGCGATCTTCTTCGTGCTGGCGCTCCTCTACCACCACCCCGCGCTCCGGTTGAAGCGCCTGTTCTGCGCCGCCTACACCATCGAGGGGGCGGCGGCCACGTGCTGCCTGCTCTTCGGCCTCGGCAGCGTCCACAACTCGACCTGGGCGCGGGCGTTCGCGGCGCTGACGTTCGGCGGCTTCGCGCTCGGCTCCATGTTCAAGGACTACAAGGACATCGACCAGGACCGCGCCGACAAGGTCGGCACCGTCTACACCCGCTACCTGGCGCGGGGGCGCAGCCTGCGCGGCATCCACCTCGTCGTGTCCGTCGCCCTCGCGCTCGGCATGCTGGTGCCGCCCCTCTGGCTGCTCACCCGGGGCGCGCCCCTGGGGCACGCCCTCCTGCTCTTCGCGCTCGCCCCGGTGATGCTCCTCTGCCTCCTGCGCGGCGCGGACCGGCGCGCCGTGGTGGAGCGGTCGTTCTGGTGTCTGAGCGCGTACCTCGCGGCCTTCGTGGCCGTCGCCCCCCAGCTCGGCTAGGCTCTTGACCACCTGCCCTGGACGATGTAGCTGGAGCACGCGCGGCGCCCGCGGCCCGTTGGGGCGAGCCGCGTGGGCGACGTGGGCGGCGTGGGCGGCGGGCCTCGTCGCGGGCGCGGCGCTCCTCGCCGCCGCCTGCGGCGGGTTCCAGGAGC
>JACRCY010000114.1 GCA_016218785.1 Deltaproteobacteria bacterium | reverse complement strand
GGCTGGTTCCAGGGCAGGATGGAGTTCGGCCCGCGCGCGCTCGGCAACCGCAGCATCGTCTGCGACCCGCGCCGCAAGGACATGAAGGACACCCTCAACGAGCGCATCAAGCACCGCGAGACCTACCGCCCCTTCGCGCCGTCGATCCTCTCGGAGCACCTGGCCGACTACTTCGAGAACTCCTTCCCGGCGCCCTTCATGATCACGATCTACAAGGTGCGCGAGGAGAAGCGCAAGGACATCCCGGCCACCACGCACGTCGACCAGAGCGGCCGGCCGCAGGAGGTCCTCAAGCACACCAACCCGCGCTACCACAAGCTCATCAGCGAGTTCGCCAGGGAGACGGGCGTGCCGGTCGTCCTCAACACCAGCTTCAACGAGCACGAGCCCATCGTCTGCACCCCGGAGGACGCCCTGCGCACGTTCCTCAAGACCCGCATGGACGTGCTGGTCCTCGGCGACACCTACCTCGCGCGCGGGTGACCGCGGCGCCCACCGCCTCGACCTACGGCACGGGCCGCCGCCCGCGCCGCCCTCAACGCTCCACGGCCTTCCGACCAGCACGAGACCGTCTGGCCGAGGGACGTCCGCCGGACACGTAGCGTGCCTCGACTTCCGCCAGGCTGATGGAGGGCGTCTCGCGGCGACGTGCCTCGAGCCACCTCCAGAACCTCGCGTCGGCCGCGAGCATGATGGTCTCGAGGTCCTGCCCTTCGACGCCAATCAACAGCACCGACGGGCGTCCGTGCTTCGTCAGGACGATGCGCTCCTCTTGCGCATGCGCCACGAGGGCGCTCAATCGTTGCTTCGCTTCCCGCAGTCCGACGAGCTTCATAGGATGTCTCCTGTCGGGCGCCGCCCTTTGTGGCGGACGCCCCACACCAGCACCGCCGCTTCATCGACGACGACGTCGTAGAACACCCGGTAGTCACCCACCCGCAGCTGCCGCACCGATCCCGCCTCGCCCACGATGATCTTCCCATGCCTGGTGAGCGTCACCGGATCCGAGACGAGCTGCCGGCGGACCTGGGCGAGCACGCGTCGGCGATCGAACACGCGCAACTGCGCCAGATCGGCTACCGCCGCGGAGGTGAAGCGGACCGAGTACATGTGCGTCCTCAATTGTATCTACAAATGAGACCCCATTCCAACCCCTGTCGCCCAGGCCGCAGGGCCCATCGCTCAAACAACGCCGGCTCGGATGGAGCGCGAGCGGCGTGGCCACATCCTCGCTGCAGGTCAGAGCACGCCGCGTGCCACGGCCTGCTCCCCGGCAACCCCACGGGATCAGCGGCCCGCCCCCGCCCCCGGCTGGCCGGATTCCGGGGATCCGGCCGGACACAGCCGGGCAGCCGGACGGCCGGCCAAGGCCGGGCAGCCGGACAGCGGCCGGCTTGAGCTTGCGGCGCCACCGCACGCCGGCCTACACTTGTCGAGAGGTGCCGATGACCCGGGAGACGGTGCTCGCCACGCTCCGCGCCCACGAAGTCGATCGGCGCGGCTTCGGCGTCAGGCGGCTGGATCTGTTCGGCTCATTCGCCCGCGACGAAGCCGGGCCCTCGAGCGACATCGACCTGCTGGTCGAGTTCGATCACCCGGTCGGGCTCTTCGCCCTCGTGCGCTTGCAGCAGTGGCTCGAGCGCCTGCTGGGTCGCCACGTCGACGTCGCCACCTCTGGCGCGCTCCGGCCCGACATGCGCGCGCGCGTGGCGGCGGAGCTCGTCCGTGCCGCCTAGGGATTGGCGTACTCGTTGCGAGGACATCCTCGAGGCGGTCCGCCGCATCGCGCGGAGCGTCCCCCCGGACGTCGAGGCGCGCCACCCGGATCTACCCTGGATGGAGATGCGGGGGCTGCGCAACCTCGTGGTGCACGAGTACTTCGGTGTCGACGTGGCAATCCTCTGGCAGACCGTTCGGGACGACCTGCCGCGCTTGGTGCCCTTGCTCGAGCGGGCCCTCCAGGAGTAGCCCGCGCCGCCAGACGGCCCGCCGCCCGACCCACATGCGCGTCCTCCTGCTCAACCAGTACTTCTGGCCCGACGAGGCGGCCACGGCCCAGCTCGCCACCGACCTGTGCGAGGACCTCGTCGCCGGCGGCGCCGAGGTCACCGTCGTCAGCAGCGCCGGCGCCTACGTGCCCGAGGACGGCGCCCCCCGGCCGCCCCTGCGCGAGCGCTGGCGCGGCGTGGACATCCTGCGGGTGCCCGCGACCGCCCTCGGCCGGGCGTCGATCCCCCGGCGGCTGGTCGACTACGCCAGCTTCTACGCGGGCGCCGCGGCCCAGGCCCTGCGCGCCGGCCGCCACGACGTGGTCATCGTCCTGACCACGCCGCCGCTCCTCGCCAGCCTGGGCGTGCTCCTGCGGCTCTCGCGCGGCGAGCGCCTCGTGTGCTGGGTGCAGGACGTCTACCCGGAGATCGGCGTCGCCTTCGGCGTGTTCCCCCAAGAAGGCCTGCTCACGAGCGCGCTGCGCCTGGCCGCCCGCACGATCTACCAGCGCGCCGACGCGGTCGTGGCGCTCGGCGAGGTCATGGCCGAGCGCCTCGTCGATGCCGGCGCCCCCCGCGACCGCGTCCACGTCATCCACAACTGGGCCGACGGCCGCGCCATCGCGCCGGTGCCGCGCGCCCAGAACGCCTTCGCGCGCGAGCAGCGCCTCGGCGACCGTTTCGTCGTGGGCTACTCGGGCAATTTCGGCCGCGGCCACGATCTCGACGCGATCCTCCAGGCCGCGCGCCTGCTGCGGGACCGCCGCAAGCTGCTCTGGCTCTTCATCGGCGAGGGCCCGCGCCGGGACGAGGTGGCCGCCGCCATCGCGCGCGACCGTCTGAACGCCCGCCTCCTCCCCTATCAGCCCCGCGAGCGCCTGCGCGAGAGCCTCTCGGCGCCCGACGTGCACCTCGTCACCATGCGCGCCGGCCTCGAAGGGCTCATCGTTCCCTCCAAGCTCTACGGGTGCCTGGCCGCGGGCCGCGGCGTGGTCTTCGTCGGCCCCGAGCACACCGAGGCCGCGCAGATCCTCGCCGACGAGCGGTGCGGCGTGACCGTGCCCCCGGCCGACCCGGCCGCGCTCGCCGCGGCCGTCAGCGACCTCGCCCGCCGCCCGGGCGCCGCCGTGGCCATGGGCCGCCGCGGCCGCGCCGCGTTCGAGCGGCGCTTCGACCGCCCCCTCGCCACCGCGGCGTGGGCGAGGGTGTGCCGCGCAGTGGCCGGCCTGTAGCCGCGGGCTGCGTGGGGCGCGCGCCCAAGGAACTGCTGGCCGACCCGATCGCGCACGTCGCGCTGGACCAGGGTCGCGCGGTGGTCGCGGTCCCAGGCCGAGCGTCGGCGCGCGGCACCGCGAGCCAGGGCGGCGGCCCCCGGGGCTCCAGCGTCGCCCCCGGGCCGGGTCCGTTTGATCTCCCCCGCCCCCGCGTATAGACTGCCGGCCATGTCGAAACGGATCCTGGTCACCGGCGGCGCGGGGTTCCTCGGCTCGCACCTCTGCGAGCGGCTCCTCAGCGACGGGAACGAGGTCGTCTGCCTCGACAACCTCTTCACCGGCCGCCGCGAGAACATCACCCCCCTGCTCGACGACCACCGCTTCGAGTTCGTGCGGCACGACGTGACCGAGCCGATCGTCCTCGAGGTCGACGCGGTCTACCATCTCGCCTGCCCGGCCTCGCCCGTGCACTACCAGCGGAACCCGGTGCGCACCATCCGCACGGCCGTCGAGGGCACGCTCAACATGCTCGAGCTGGCGCGCGAGGTCCACGCGCGCATCGTCATCACGTCCACGAGCGAGGTCTACGGCGACCCCGAGGTCCACCCGCAGCCCGAGACCTACTGGGGCCACGTGAACCCCATCGGCGATCGTGCGTGCTACGATGAAGGCAAGCGTTGCGCGGAGGCGCTCGCCGTCTCGTACGCGCGCCAGTACGACGTGGGCGTCCGCATCGCCCGCCTCTTCAACACCTACGGCCCGCGCCTGTACGAGAACGACGGCCGCGTGGTCTCGAACTTCATCCTCCAGGCGCTGCACGGCGAGCCGCTCACCGTCTACGGCGAGGGCACGCAGACGCGCTCCTTCTGCTACGTCGACGACACCATCGAGGGCCTCGTGCGCCTCCTGGCGAGCGAGCACGGCACCGCGCCGGTGAACATCGGCTCCCAGTTCGAGTTCACCATGGTCGACCTCGCGAAGCTGGTCGTCGAGCTCACCGGCAGCCGCTCCGAGATCGTGCACGCGCCCCTGCCCGCCGATGACCCCAAGCAGCGCCGCGCCGACGCCACCCGGGCCCGCGAGATCCTCGCCTGGGAGCCGCGTGTGCAGCTGCGGGACGGCCTCCTCCTCACGATCGCGTACTTCCGCCAGCGGCTGCAGCGGCTGGGGGTGTTGCCCGCGGGCAAGAACCACGGCGGGGGGCGGTAGGGCGACCGCCCGCGCGTCACTCCCCGGACGAGCCCCGCAGCACCGCGAGGAACGCCTCCTGCGCTTCCGACCGCGCCGCGGCCAGCCGCCGCAGCGCAGCGAGCAGCGCCGCCGGAAACGCCGCGGGCCGCTCGCGGTAGCGCCGCCTGAGCCCCTCGAGCCGCGCCGCGCACGCCCGCCGCAGCGCCGGATCCGCACGGTCCCCGGCCTCCCAGTCGCCCGTCAGGCGTTAGACTTCAAGGTGCAGATCGGTGCCCACGGCGAGGAGCATGGTAGCGGACCCTGGGATGCGACGGGGAACGAAGGTGGCCAGATCGGCGCGTCGTCGACGGAGGTCGCGGTCACCGTCAGGGCGGCACGACCGACAGGCCGTGGACGAGCACCACGTCGCGGCGACCCCGGGCCGCGTCGCGCAGCCCGGGGCTGAAGCCGGCGCGCGCGAAGAGCGCGAAGCTCGCTTTCAGCCCCGCGGCCGCCAGGCCGGTGGCGGGCAGCGCGGCCTCCAGGTGCTCGAGCACGTCCGGACCGACGGGCCTCCTCGACCACTTGCACTCCCCCAGCAGCACGCGGCGGCGGTCGCCCGCGAACGCGAGCACGTCCACCTCGGTGCTCCGATCCCAGAAGCGCCCGGCGCCCGTCCACGCCGCGCCGGTCGTCTCGTCGAGCAAGCCGCGGTTCACCTCGTCCCGGCAGATCTCCTCGTAGACCGGCGCGGCGAAATCATCGAGCGCGTGGCCGAGCGTCCGGGCAGCCCGCGCCGCCTGATCCATCTCGAGCAGGTGGCGCTGGCCGAGGACGAAGCGGAACCAGAAGCGCACGAACGGGTCGGCGACGGCGTAGAGGCCCTTCTTGCTCTTCTCGGGCGCGGCCTCGGTGGCGGGAACCTCGCGGGTGACGAGCCGCAGGCTCTGCAGGACCGAGAGGTACTTGCTCAGCGTCCCGTGGGGCAGGCCCGTGGCGTTGGCGATCTCGGCGGGTTTCCGCTTGCCCTGGGCGAGGGCCTGCAGGATGGCGAAGTAGACCCGCGGCTCCTGCAGCTCCTCGCGCAGCAGGAACTCGACCTCCTCGCGCAGCACCCCACCGCGCGCGAAAGCCTCGCGCCGCGCGTTCTCCAGCAGCGGCAGCCGGTCGTCGCAGCGGGAGAGGTAGTAGGGGATCCCGCCGAGGATCGCATAGGCCCGGACCTGGTCGTCGAGCCCGTACCGCGGCAGGAAGCGGCGCGCCTCGCGGAACGGGAACGGCTCGAGCTTCAGTTGGCCGGTGCGGCGGCCGTAGAGCGGCGAGCCGTGGGCCAGGGTCTCGCGCTCCATCATGGCGATCGACGAACCCGCCAGCACGACCTTGGCCCGGGACGCGGCCAGCCCCTCGTCCCACCCCTTCTGCCACAGGCTCGCGAGGGCCGGGTTCGCCTCCACCAGGTAGGGGAACTCGTCGAGCAGGAACGCGAACCGTTCCCGCCGCCGGGCCAGGTAGCCGAGCAGCTGGGGCCAATCGCGGAACCCGTTCTCGCGCAGCAGCGGATCGGCGAAGAACTCTCCGGCCACCGTGCCGATCTCCCGGAGCTGCTGGGGCTCGGGCAAGCGCGTCGCCATGTAGTACAGGGCCGGCTTGCCGCGCGCGAACTCGCGCAGCAGGGCGGTCTTCCCCACCCGCCGCCGCCCGTACAGGACGACCAGCTGGGCTGCCGGCGCCTCCCAGGCCTGCTCCAGGAAGCGGAGCTCCGCGGCGCGGTCGATGAACCTCACTCCAGAAATGATACTCTCAGGTATCATACTTGCAAGTAGCATCTGCCCGCTCGGGCGTGGCCCGCACGGCGGGAGAGCGTGACGATGGCCTCGTGGAGCAGGGACGGCACCGGCACCGACCTCGCCCTCGTCCGAGAGCACGCGGCGTGCCACGCCCGCGCCCGCGCAACCCCCGGCGATCACACGCCCCCCGTCGGTGCCCTCTGTCCGGATTCCGGGATCCCGGCCGGACAGGGCCACGCCGCTACAGCCCACGGCGCAAGAAGTCCGCGTGGTAGGCGACGGCGTACGATTTGCTTTGCCACGGCCCGGAGCCTGCCGCGCGTGCCGTCGCCCTTCCACCAAGTTCTCGTCTCCCTCTTCCGGGAGCGACCACGCCTCGCCGCCGACCTGCTGCGGTACGCGCTCGGCGTCCGCCTGGCGCCCGGGACCCGCGCCGCCGTGGCGGACGCCACCGTGTCGGAGCTGGCGCCCGCCGACTACCACCCCGATCTGGTCCTCGTGCACCGCCACGGCGCCAGCAGCCGACCGCGCTACGGCATCGTCCTCGAGGTGCAGCTCGCGCGCCGGCGCCACAAGCAGTTCACCTGGCCGCTCTACGCCGCGGCCAAGCAGGAGGCCGCCGCCGCGCCGCCGCCCCCCGCCGCCACCGCCGAGGTCGCCGCCGCCACCACCGGCCCAGCAGGTGCGCCTACGAGCAGGTCTGGTACCAGGCCTCTGGCCGAGACCCTGCGCGGCGAGCTGCCGTACCACGAGCAGATCCGCCTCGGCCTCGTCACCCCGCGCTCCGGCCGCCGCAGCGACCCCGAGAACCCGGCCACCCCGCCGGCGCCGTCGGGCAACGAGTAGCCGCAAGCCACCTCTTCCCCACCCTGCCCCCGGGTCTCAAGCTCTCGCCCGGGGGCAGGGAACGGCGGAGCCCGGGAGGAAGTGCCGCCCGGCGCCGGGTGGCGGGCGCCGCCGCGCGCTGCGTGGGGCGCGCGCCCGACGACATCTTGACAGGAGTCCTTATGAAGCTTACGATTATGACAGAAGTTACGGTTCCCCCGGGCTCAGCAGGAGCAGGTGAAAACTCATGGCACGTCAATCGAAAGCGACTGCCAGCTACCGCGAGGAAGCGGCGCGGCTGGCGCGGCAGGCCCGGCGGTCGACCAGGCCAGCGACCGCGCTGGCCGATGTCGTGCGGGTCCTCATGACCAACGCCAGCCCGCTGGAGCTCGCCGCGGTGCGGCGGGTGGTGGCGGGCACTGCGGCCGCGGCGGAGCCGGAGCCGCTCGCGGGTGGGGCCCGCCCCCGCGCGGCGGAGCTGTGGCGGCAGGCCCAGCAGCGCGTGCTCGACGAGGAGGCGCTGTCGTCCACGGCGGTGTCGCAGCTGCTGGGGTCCGACGCCAGGAACACGCGACAGTATGCGATGGAGCTGCGCCAGCGCGGCGAGCTGCTGGGCGTGCCGGTGAGGAATCGCCACCTCTACCCGGCGTTCCAGTTCGACACGCGGCGCCGGGCGGTGTACGAGGTCGTGAAGCAGGTGTGCCGCGTGCTGTCCGCCGACCGCGACCCATGGGGAGCCCTGAGCTGGTGGGTGTCGCCGAACGCGCGCCTTCCCGATCACCGAGCGCCCAAGGAGCTGCTGACCGACCCGACCCAGCACGGCGTCCTGCTCGAGCTGGCGCGGGCCGTGACCGGCGACTCGGGGTAGCCGGCGCATGAAGTGCGATCCACCCGGCGCGTGTCCCGGTACCCCGGTGTGCGAGACCCTCGGGATGGGGACGAGCGTCATCCGGATCCACCTGAATGCCTACGCCGCCAACGAGTTCAACCCCACCCCGGCAACCAGCCCCGTCAAGGGTGGCCGCTTCGATCACACCTCGCCGGGGGAGGCGTTTCTGTACGCCGGCGAGACGCTGGAGACGGCCGTGGCCGAGGCCCTGCTGCGCGACCTCCCGCCCCAACCGGCGCCTCGCGTGATCCCTTTCGCGCAGGTGCAGGGCCGCTCGGTATCGAGACTGCGCACCAGGCGAAACCTCGAGCTCCTCTCGCTCCACGGCCGCGGGCTCAGCCAGCTGGGGCAGGACTCGTGGCTCACCAGCTGCGACGCCTGCGACTATCCCATCACCCGGAGGTGGGCCACGGCCATCCGGCGATGGGCGCCGGGGGCCGCGGGCTTCGTGTGGCGCTCCCGCCGGCTCCAGGACGAGCTCGCGTACGTCTTCTACTCGACCCGCGTCGGCCCGAAGGGCTTCGAGGTGAAGGCGACCCGCCGAGCAGACCAGGGTGCGGGCCTCGACGAGATCCGCCAGATCCTGGCGGCGCACCTGGCGGTCCTGGGCGGCCCGTGACCATGTTCTGCGTGCCAGGCGCCCAACGGGACGAGGCGCACGGCACTCCCGGCCGGCGCCCGTCGCCGCCACCGCCGAGGTCGCCGCCGCCGCCACCGGCCCAGCAGGTGCGCCTACGAGCAGGTCACCCTCTGGTACCAAGCCTCTGGCCGAGACCCTGCGCGGCGAGCTCCCCTACCACGAGCAGATCCGCCTCGGCCTCGTCACCCCGCGCTCCGGCCGCCGCAGCGAGCCCGAGGAGCCGACCACCCCGCCGGCCCCGTCGGGCAACGAGTAGCTCAGCCCGACGATCCGCGCGCCACGGAGCAGCGCGTCGACTGGCGGCCGCGGGTGACGTTCCACTGCCTGGTGCGCACGGTGCTGGTGCACGACCTGCGGGAGGCAGGGGTAGCGGTGCCACGCAGCCTCGCCGCGGTCTGACCGCAGGCGGGCGCCGGCACCGTCGCGGCGCGCCGACTCTCAGCCGAGCGCGTCGTGGACGGAGGTCGCGGTCACGGCGCGCTGCAGCCAGCGGTCGAGCGTGGCCAGGTCGCGGCAGCCCAGGATCCGCTGCTGCTGCGCCTCGGTGAGCTCGAAGCCGCGCAGCACGAGCACCCGCAGCACCGCTTCCACCTTGCCCTCGAGCTTGCCCTCGAGCTTGCCCTTGGCCTCCCCCTTGGCCTCCCCCTCGGCCTCGCCCTTGGCGTACCACTTCTTGCCGAACTCGCTCTGCGGTTGAAAGTTGCCCGCCTTCATCAGCGCCTCCAGCTTCGCCCGCGCGGCCACGCCCAGGCGCGCAGCCACAATGTCATGATACAGCCACGCTCGGTCGGCGTCGACCCGCGCCACCGCCTCGATGGCCGCCCACGCCAGCGCCGCGCTCCGCTCCTCGTCGGGATGCGCGAGGACGACCAGCAGCGCCAGCTCCGGCGCCCGCGCCACCTCCTCCGCGGTGACCCAGGGCAGGGCGGCTACGCGCAGCACCACCGGCGCGAAGCGCACGCCCGGCTGCCCCGTGACCACGGGCGTCGCCGCCCACCGCGCCACCGCGTCGTCCATGGTCACCACCAGCACGCAGGCCGGCACGCGCAGCTTGGCCCGCAACGCCGCCTGGTACAGCGGCCACACGAACGGCTTGTTCTCGTCGCGGTCGAGCTGCACCTCCAGCACCACCGCCGCACCTGCCGGTCCGGCGCCGTGGACCACCACCAGGTCGGCCCGGTACTCGGTAGGCACGATCTGCGTCAGGTCGGCCTCGTTGATGGCGACTACGTCCACGTGCGGCACGCGCACGCCGAAGACCCGCACCAGCAGCTCGGCCGCCAGCGTGGGCCGGTTGCGGAACAGCATGACGATGGCCTCGTGGAGCAGGGACGGCACGG
>JACRCY010000113.1 GCA_016218785.1 Deltaproteobacteria bacterium | reverse complement strand
TGCACGGCGCGTCGCCGACGAGGCGCCAGCGTGACGCCCGCACCCAGGTGGGCCCGGCGCCCGCGGCGCGCTCGCGCTCGACCCGCGCCGCGCCGCGCGGCGTGAGGGCCTCGGGACCACGGGTGCCGCGCGCCGTGCTGCGCGCGGCGACCCGGCGCGGGTCGGTGACGACGTGCTGCACCGCGGGCCGCGAGGGGATGGTGTCGGCGGCGCCGGCGGCGACTGCAGGCCTGCTCTTCGACGGCACGCGCCGCGGCTGTCGCGCCACGTGAGAAGTGTACCCGCGGCCGCCGGCGAGCGGGGCGGCGATGCTCGAGTGGCTGCAGCCCCCGGCTCAGGTGCCCTGGGCGTAGAGCGCGCCGAAGAGCGTCTCGAGGCCCACGACGCTGGCGCCGAAGGCGCCGGCCATCGTCACCTCGAAGAGCGCGCGGTCCGACCAGCCGGCCGCCCGCAACGCGGCGACGTCCTCGTCAACGACCTTGTGCGCCGCCGTCGCGACCTTGCCGAGGTAGTGCCGGAGCTCGGCTGGCACGGCGCCGTCCCGCCGGGCGCCGCGCTGATGCGCGCAGAAAGCCTCCGCGGCGCGGCGGTGCTCCGGGCTGGACGCGCAGGGCGCCTCGAGCAGGCGCGCGTAGCCGGCCTGGACCTCGACGGGCCGCAGCGCACCATCGGGCGCCTTCGTCCAGGAGGGCGAGGCGCGCGGGCCGGAGCGCATGAACTTCATGCGGTCGAGCAGCCGCGCCAGCCGCGGGAGCTGTCGCGCGGTGGGCCTGGTGAAGTCGAAGGCGTCGGCGGCTCGGTTGATGAGGTTGAAGTGGAACGCGACGTTGGCCGCGTCCTCGACGGCAGCGTCGTCGAGTCCGGCGGCGCGGGCGTCGACGACGAGCGCGTCCATCGGCTCCGCTGGGCGGAGCGTCACCGCCTCGACGAGCGCGAGGCCCGCGCGCAGCCGTGGCGTCACCGGGGCGGACTTCCAGTCGGCGAGCACCGCCTCCACCAGCCTCGCGTCGAGGTCGAGCACCGCGACCGCGGTGTGGGACTCGCGTCAGAAACGACAGCTGTTGAGGCTGGAGACGAAGCCGGCGAACAGCTCCGCCTCGCCCTTCGTCCAGGCGCCCTGCCCGCGCATGCCCCGCAGGATGTAGCGCTTGAGGGCGCCCGCGATGAAGCGGCGCTCGTAGGAGATGAGCAGCAGCGGCCCGAGCTCCAGGCCCGTCACGCGCCGGACCATCGCCATCGCGAGGCGGAAGAACAGCGGGCGGTCGTCGTTGTTGGCGAGGTCGATGCGCACGGCGGCAGCATAGTGCGCCGCGGTCGGCAACGTGAGGGGCGGAGCGGCGGGCGCGCGGCCCGGCCGTCACTCCCCGAGGTACGCCTTGCGGATGTCCTCGGAGGCCAGCAGCGCCTGGCCGGTGCCCTCCATGGTCAGCTCGCCGGTCTCCAGCACGTAGGCCCAGTGCGCCAGCTCGAGCGCGAGGTGCGCGTTCTGCTCCACGAGGAGGATGGACACGCCCCTCGCGTTCACGTCGCGCAGGATGCGGAAGATGGTCTGCGTCACCTGCGGCGCCAGGCCCAGCGAGGGCTCGTCCAGCAGCAAGAGCGTCGGGTTCGACATCAGCGCGCGGGAGATGGACAGCATCTGCTGCTCCCCACCGGACAGCGTCGCGCCGGGCTGCTTGCGGCGCTCGCGCAAGATGGGGAAGAGCCCGAAGCACGTCTCCAGGTCCTTCGCGATGGCGGCGTCGTCGTGGCGCAGGTAGGCGCCGAGGTCCAGGTTCTCCTGCACCGTCAGGTTGGGGAAGATGCCGCGGCCCTCCGGCGCGTGGGCCATGCCGCGAGGCACCAGCAGGTGGGCCTTGAGGCCGGTGACGGCCTCTCCGTTCAGCACCACCGCGCCGCCGGCCGGCTTCACCATGCCCGACACCGCGCGCAGGGTGCTCGTCTTGCCGGCGCCGTTCGCGCCGATGAGGGCCACCACCTCGCCCCCGCCCACCGACAGCGAGACGCCCTTGAGCGCGGCGATGGCGCCATAGGACACCTTCAGGTCCCTCACCTCGAGCAGCGGCTCCCGCGGGGCGCGCTCGCCGAGCCGCTGCGGCTCACCCATGCGCCGGCGCCTCCCCCAGGTACGCCTCGATGACCTTCGGGTCGGCCCGCACCGCCGCCGGCTCTCCGCGGGCGATGGTCTCGCCATGGTCCAGCACCGTGAGGTGCTCGCAGATGCCCATCACCAGCTTCATGTCGTGCTCGATGAGCAGGATGCCGAGCGAGAACTGCTCCCGCAGCCGGCGGATGAGCGCCATCAGGTCGACCTTCTCGCGCGAGTTCATGCCCGCCGCCGGCTCGTCGAGCAAGAGCACCTTCGGCCGCGTGCCCAGCGCGCGGGCTATCTCCAGCCGCCGCTGCTCGCCGTAGGGCAGGTTCTTCGCCAGCTCGTCGCGGCGGTGCAAGAGGCCCATCACCCCCAGCAGCTCGTCGGCCTTCTTCGTCACCCCGGCCTCGGCCGCGAGGAAGCCCCCGGTGCGCAGGAAGGCCCGCCACCACTCCCGGTAGTTGTTGAGCGCGTCGAGGCTCGCGCCCAGGGCGCCGCCGACGCCGCCGGCGCGCTTGAGCCGCTGCACCTTCGCGTCGTCGAAGAAGGGCCGCGTGTCGGCGAGCACCGCCACCCGCACGTTGTCCAGCACCGAGAGCTGCTTGAAGAGCCGCACGTTCTGGAAGGTGCGCGCCACGCCCAGGCGGTTGATGGCGAAGGGCCGCTTGCCGTCCACCCGCTCCCCCAGCACCACCACCTCGCCCTCGGTGGGCCGGTAGACGCCGGTGAGCACGTTGAAGGCCGTCGTCTTGCCCGCGCCGTTGGGGCCGATGAGCCCCTTCAGGTCGCCCCGGCGCAGCTCGAGCGAGAAGTCGGTGACGGCCTTGAGGCCCCCGAAGCGAATGGACACCTTGCGCGCGTCGAGCAGCACCTCGCTCGAGGCCGCGTCCTGCGCCGGCGCCGCCGCGCTCACGCCGCCACCGCCTTCGGCTTCTCCGGCGCGCCCTTCTTTCTCTTCCACAGGTCCCACAGCTCGTGGGTGCCGAAGATGCCCTGCGGCCGGGTGAGCATGATGACGACCAGCAAGAGCCCGTAGATGGGCATGCGCACCTGGTCCACCTTCTGCGCCAGCGACTGGTTCTCTCCGCCGAGCTGCAGGAACAGCGTGCGCAGCCCCTCGGGCAGCATCACCAGGAAGGTCGCCGCCACCACCGCGCCCGTCGTCGAGCCCAGCCCGCCGGCGACGACCATCACCACCACCTCGATGGACTGCACGAAGGTGAAGCTGTTGGGGTTGATGGCCTGCAGAAAGTGGGCGAACAGCCCGCCCGCCACGCCGGCGAAGAAGCTGGACACCACGAAGGCGCGCACCTTGTACGAGGTAGTGTCCACCCCCATGGCCTCGGCGGCCACCTCGTCCTCGCGAATGGCGAGCAGCGAGCGCCCGTGGCTCGAGTCGGCCAGGCGCCGCGCCAGCAGCACCACCACGAAGACCCAGAACCACACCATGAAGAGCGAGGTGTGCGGGGGAATGCTGGACAGCCCCAGCGCGCCGCCGGTCACCTTCATGTTGGTGACGATGACGCGGATGATCTCCCCGAAGCCCAGGGTGACGATGGCCAGGTAGTCGCCCTTGAGGCGCAGGCTGGGCAGGCCGACCAGGAAGCCGGCGACCCCGGCTAGCGCCCCGCCGGCGAGCAGCGCCGTGAGGAAGAAGAGCTGGGCCGTCACCGGGTCCGGCAGGAAGCCGATGCGGTACTGGTGCAGCAAGAGCGTCAGCAGCGACGAGGCGTAGGCGCCGACGGCCATGAAGCCGGCGTGGCCGATGGAGAACTGCCCGGTCATGCCGTTGATGATGTTGAGCGACACCGCCATGATCACCCACACCCCGACGCGGGTCGCGTGGTAGGTGACGAAGGCGGCGTCGCCGAGCACGAGCTGGAGGAGCGCCAGCACCGCCACGGCAATGAGGACGGGGAGGAACGACTTCAAGGCGCGCGGGGCTTACCCCAACGGCCGGGCCGAGTCATGCGGCGCCGTCACCGCGTACACCACCACGGGCTCCCGGCGGCCCTTCACCTTCTCCTCTGCCACGCGCCGCCCCTGGAACCGCCCGCCGCTGAGCGTCCAGGTCCGCTCGCTCACCAGCAGGTCCGTGGCATGCGCCTTGGTGAGCCCCTCGATGCGTGAGGCGAGGTTCACCGCGTCTCCGATGACCGTGTACTCGTGCTGGTCTGCTCCTCCCAGCATGCCGGCGGCGACCACCCCGGAGTGAATGCCGATGCCGATGCGGATCTCCGCCTTCCCTGTCTGTCTTCGGTGCGCGTTGAGCTCAGCGACCGACTTGAGCATGTCGAGCGCGGCCCTGATGGCCAGCGTCGCGTGGTGCTCCTGCGCGTCGGGGACGCTCCACACGGCGAGCAGGCCGTCGCCGATGAACTTGTTGAGCATGCCGTCGTGGCCTTTGACGATCTGCGACATGTGGCCGAAGTAGTCGTCGAGGAACTCCAGCACCTCGTGCGGCGGCAGGTGCTCGCTCATCGCGGTGAAGTCGCGAATGTCGCCGAACAGCACGGTGACCTCGCGCTGCACCGGCAGCAACGCCTGTCCTCCGCCGCTGAGCACGCGGGCCACCACCTGCCTCGGTAGAAAGCGGGCGAGGTGCTCGCGCCGGCGCACGTCGACCCAGGTCGCGCGGACGCGGGTGTTGACCCAGACGATCAGCGCTCCGATGACGAGGTACACCCCGCCGAGCATCACCGCCAGGCGAACCGAGAGGACCTCGTACAACCACAGCGAGCCGTAGCAGGCGGCGATCGCCCCGAGGCTCGAGACGACGGCGTGCCAGCGGCTGTGCCGGGCGACGTTGAAGGTGACGTAGAGCGCGAGCATCACCGCGGGCACCAGCGGCGCGGCGAACGCCGTGCCCCTGGCCGCCCGCCAGGCCAGCACCGTCACGAAGGCGAAATCGACGGCCATGAAGGCGAACGGCCAGAGCAGCCCGCCGCGGATGCTCGGCTTCGCGCGCCTCAGCGCCAGCCAGAAGAAGCCGGTGAAGGTGACGTAGACGGCGATGGCGACGACCTGCACTGCGTCGGTGATCACCGTCTCGCCGAAGAGCGGAGCGGTGACCGCGGCGATGCCCAGCGCGAACATCATCGCCATTCGCGCGGCGCAGGCGGCGCGCTCGCCGTGGAGGGCGAGCTCGGCGATGGTGCGCTCGTCTTCTTCGCGCTGCTCGAGGTGGATGCGCGCAAGCGTCGCGGTGTCGCTCACGGCAGGATTGGATCACGCCGGGCTCGTGGACGCCAGATGAGGCGCGCGGGACGTACCCCACGGCCGGGCCGCCGGGGTTGCACGACCTTGCCATCAGGGCCCTGCGCAAGCGGCCCTACGCGAGCTCGCGAGCGAGCACCTGCAGGGCGCGCACGCATCGGTCGAGACTGCGGCTCCTCGCGCGCGCGCGGCGCGCGTTCCACGCTCCGGCCGCGAAACGACAGGCTGCCCCCTCGTACCCTGGGCCGTACTTCGATGTGGCCTCCGGTCCCGGTACGAGCTGCGCTCGGAGCTCCTCTCTCGCTCCTGGGTGCTGGGCGAGTGCGACGATCTCGAGCGAGGGCTTCAGCAGCGAATCAGGCTGCCTCGGCAGCGCGCTCTCCGGACAACCAAGCCACCGCGCAAATGCCTTTGCGTCCGCGAGCAGCCATGCCTCCATTTCGTGGCGCGCCAATCGGAAGCGAAAGCCGAGTGAGGCGTTCGGGACGTTCAGCCTTTTCAGTACGACCCCGCCGCGAAGCGGAAACCGCCTTCCCTTCATGTTCGGTGGCGTCGGATCGACGTCGCGGAGAACGAACACCGGCGTGCGCCTGGATGCCGAGCGGAGCAACTGGGGCACGAGGTGCGCGTACCGAATCCCACGGAGGGCGTGCACGAGCGGCTCGAACTCCTCGTTCAAGTAGGACTGCTCGAGGTGGGTCTGCCTTCGCAGGTCTGCGCGTGGTTCTTTGGCCCCAACGCGATCGAGGAGGTTTGTGCCGTCTGCGCCAATCCGCTCGACCTTCACCCGGGCATGCCCGCCCTTGCTGCTCGCCTCCTCGAGGTGGAGCTCATAGGTCCATCGCCGTGACGCTATCTCCACTTCAAGGCACAGCTCGACGTGGCTCTTCGGACCGTGTGTGAAGAGCGAACGGATCGAGGTGAACCCGTCTCGCTGACGCACCGCGTTCTGGAGCCCGCAGCCCTCGGCAGCAATGTCCCGCGCTCGGCACG
The DNA here is from genome assembly GCA_016218785.1 of Deltaproteobacteria bacterium. Taxonomy (GTDB): domain Bacteria; phylum Myxococcota_A; class Polyangia; order JACRCY01; family JACRCY01; genus JACRCY01. Next base: position 2,736 of record JACRCY010000113.1, on the reverse strand, counting down.
ACGATGAGCGTGCGCGGAGCGAGTGCGCAGTCGACCGTGCGGAAGTTCCGCCAGTTCTTCAGTCGAAGGTGGGTGATCCTCATTGGACGGCCATCTTGCCGCTCTCACGCCACGGGGGGAATAGCCGCCCTCCCGCCTCACACCTTCTCGGCCTGCACCCGGCCGAACAGCCCCTCGGGGCGGACCAGCAGCACCACGATGAGGAACCCGAAGGCCACCGCGTCGCGCCAGCCCGCCGAGGCGTAGCCGACGATGAACTCCTCGCACAGGCCGAGCAACAGCGCGCCCACCACCGCGCCGGGCAGGTTGCCGATGCCGCCGATGACCGCCGCCACGAAGGCCTTGAGGCCCACGTAGAGGCCCATCAGCGGCTGAATCGTCTTGTCCTTCATCGCGAACAAGAGCCCGGCGCAGGCCGCCAGCGCGCTGCCCAGCATGAAGGTGAGGGCGATGACCCGGTCCACCGGCACGCCCAGCAGCGACGCGGTGCGGTGGTCGAAGGACACCGCGCGCATCGCCTTGCCGAAGCGCGTCTTGAACACCAGCACCTGCAACAGCCCCATCAGCGCCACCGCCACCAGGAAGCCGATGACCTGCCAGTTCCAGATGATGACGTCGTCGTCGGGGCCAAGGACGAGCCACTGCGAGGGGGCGATGACCTCGGGGAAGCGCTTCGAGGCCGCGCCGGGGAGCAGCGTCACCTTCGTCCCGCCGAGCTGCACGCTGGCGTCCAGCTGGAAGCCGTAGGACAGCGCGAAGCTGATGCCGATGGCGGTGATGAGCGCGGTGAGGCGCGGCTTCTCGCGCAAGGGGCGGTAGGCGAAGCGCTCGATGGCCAGGCCCAGCAGCGCGCAGGCGGTCATCGCGAGGCCGAAGACGAGCAAGGCCCCGAGGATGGAGCCGGTGGCCTCGCGGCCCAGGAGGAAGGCCACCGCGTAGCCCACGTAGACGCCCACCATCATCACGTCGCCGTGGGCGAAGTTGATCAGCTTCAGCACCCCGTAGACCATCGTGTAGCCCAGCGCGACGAGCGCGTAGATGGTGCCGGCCGACAGGCCGTTGATGAGGTGCTGGAGGAGCTCGTACATGCCGCGTCAGGGCGCGATGGTGGTGACGTAGTTGAACTTCCCGTTGTCCACCTTCAGCACCACCGCCGGCTTCACCGGGTTGCGCTTGGCGTCGAGGGTGATGACCCCGGCCACGCCGGGGAAGTCCTTGGTGGCGGCGATGGCGTCGCGCAGCGCGGGCCCGCTCAGGTCCGGCGCCCGCTTCATCGCCTCGATGGCCACCCGCGCCGCGTCGTAGCCCAGCGCCGCGAGCGAGTCGGGCACCGCGCCGTACTTCGCCTTGTAGGTCTTGATGAAGTCCTGCACCCGGGGGCTGGGGTCGTCCGCGGAGTAGTGGTTGGACACGAAGCTGCCGTTCACCGCGGTGCCGCCGAGCTCGAACAGCTTGTCCGAGTCCCAGCCGTCGCCGCCCATCATCACCACCTTGAGGCCCTGCTCCCGCGCCTGCTCGGCGATGCGCGCCACGTCCTCGTAGTAGCCGGGCACGTAGAGGCCCTGCGGCTTCAGCTTCTTGATGGCCGTGAGCTGCGCGCGGAAGTCGGAGTCGCCCTTCGAGTAGGCCTGCACCACGACGATCTTCCCGCCCATCTCGCTGAACTTCTTCTCGAAGACCTCGGTGAGCCCTTCCGAGTACGCGCTCTTCTTGTCGGTGAGGATGGCGACCTTCTTGAACTTGAGCTCGTCGTGCGCGTACTTCGCCATCACGAAGCCCTGGAACGGGTCGATGAAGCAGACGCGGAAGATGTAGTCGCCCACCTCGGTCACCTTGGGGTTGGTGGACGAGGGGGTGATCATCGGGATCTTCGCCTCCTGCGCCTTGGGGGCCATGGCCAGGGAGTTCGACGACGCCACCTCGCCGAGGATGACCTTCACCTTGTCCTGGGTGATGAGGCGGGTGACGGCCGAGGCCGCCTCGTCGGACTTCGACATGTCGTCGTACACGCGCACCGCCAGCTTCTTGCCCTTCACGCCGCCGGCGGCGTTGGCCTCCTCGAGGGCCAGCTCGATGCCGTTGCGCGTGGAGACGCCGAAGGCCGCCTCGCTGCCGGTCAGGCTGCCCACCTCGCCGAGGAGGATGACGTCGTCCTCCGCGGGCTTCGCGTCGGCCGGCTTCGGGTCGGCCGGCTTCGGGTCGGCGGGCGGCGTGTCGGTCTTCTTCTCGCAGGCGAGGCCACCGACGGCCAGCAGGGCGCAAGCAGCGAAAGCGGTGAGGCGCATGGACGGCTCCTTCCCCTCGTAGGAGGTGGCGGCCTTGTAGAGGAGGGCGCCGGGTCGGTCAACGACGCCGGGTGGAGCAACGCCGGCCCGCACGGCTCCGACGTCACGGCTCCGACGTCGCGGCTCCGCGTCACGGCTCCGCGTCACGGCTCCGCGTCGCGGCTCCGCGTCACGGCTCCGCGTCACGGCTCCGCGTCACGGCTCCGCGTCACGGCTCCGGCGTCGCGAGCCGGTTCTGCGGCTGCCGCGTGGGCCGCGCCACGAAGTCCGCCGCGTTGTCGTCGGAGTCCCGGTTGTTGCCGGCGGAGACGTCCGCGCCAGTCGTCATCGACGCCGCGGTGGACGAGGCGTTGGCCTTCCGCTCGACGGAGCCGGTGCCGGTCGCCGTCCAGGCGCCGGCCGCGGTGGGCGCCGTCTCCGCCGCGTTGGCCTGCGCGCCCCCCCCGACGGT
>JACRCY010000117.1 GCA_016218785.1 Deltaproteobacteria bacterium | reverse complement strand
GCCGCCTCCGCGCCGACGGCTCGCCCCGAGCGCGGCGTCGCCGCGGCCGCCGTCCGGCGGGGTCCCGGCCTCTGGGAGATCCCCTGCCGCGCCCCCCCCACACCGGGCGCCGAGCGCGTCACCGTGACCGCGCCCGGTGACGCCGGCGCCGGGAGCGCCGCGCTGCGGCTGACGGTGCTGGCCGGCCCGCCCCGCGGGATACGCATCACGCTCCCGCGCCTGGCGCTGACTCCGGGCGCCCGCCTGGCCGCCCCGCTCACCGTCCGCGACGCCGCCGGCAATCCGATCACCGGGGTGCCCGTACGGGCCGCGCTGGGGAACACGCCGGCGACGGTCGAACAGACCGCATCCGGCTACCTGCTGGTCGCGACGATCCCGGAGCGGCTCGAGGGGCGCGCCCTCCGCCTCCACGTCGAGGCGCTGGGCGCGCGGCTGGAGACGGACCTCCGCGTCCGGGCCGGGCCGGCCGCGACGGCGCGCCTCTCGGTCCGTCCCGCCGGGCGGCGGGCCGAGGTCGCCCTGAGCGTCGCGGACCGGCACGGCAACGCCCTGGAGGCCGACCAGTTCCAGGTCCGGGCCTCGGGCGGCCGTCTGGGGCCCCTCCGTGCCGACGGGGCGGGGTTCCGCGCCGACCTCGAGGCCGACCCGTGGGGCCGGCGCGGCGAGGTGGACGTGCTCGCGGCCGGCGAGGTGCTGGCGCGCGAGCGCATCCGTTTTTCGCCGCCACCCGCGGCGCTGCGGCTCGGCGCGTGGGCCGGCGTGGCCTGGCTCGACAACCTCGGTGACCTCTCGGCCCCGCGCTTCGGCGGCGGCCCGGCGCTGCGCCGCGCCTTCGGGCCCGTGGAGCTGACGCTCGCGGCCGGCGTCGAGGGGGTGATCTGGTCCGACACGCAGCACCCCACGATCGCCGGCGCCACCCGCACCGTGGATCGGCGCCTCACGACGGTGGCGGTGCCGGCGAGCCTGCGCGCCCGGCTCCCGCTGCCCCGGGCGACCGGGGTGGCGGTGGCGCTCGGCCTCGTCCCCACCTGGGGTCGCGGCCGCGTCGAAGCCGACTTCCAGGCGGCGGAGACTTTTTCCAAGTGGGCGGTGGGCGCGCGGGGCGAGGCCAGCGGCGACCTCGCGCTGGGACCGGGTCGCGTGGTCGTGTCGATCGGCTACGGCTACGCGGCCCTGCACGGCACCCCCATCACCGGGAACCTCGACGGGCTCTACCTCCGGCTGGGATACGAGTGGTGGTTCTGGACGTTGGAGCGGTGAGGAACGCCGCTCCCGACAAGGAGACTCGATGCGCGAGCTCAGACAGGCACAGGAGCGGCTCGAGACGGCTCTCGCGGCCGGTGACCTGGAGGCGGCGCGGGCGGCCGGCCGCGCGCTCACCGCGCGCTGCTCCGAGCTGGGCGACGCGGGCGGCGCGCTGGCGCACGCGGGACGGCTGGCCGATCTGGGGCTCCAGGCGGCGGCGACCGTCCACGAGCTGCGGCAGCCGCTCGCGGGCATCAAGGCCATCGCCCAGCTCGTCGCCGGCAGCGCCGACGATGCCGGGCTGGTCATCGAGCGGGCCGGGGCCATCGAGCGCTACGCGGAGATGATGGAGGCGCTGTGCGACCGGCTCCGCGCCTACGCGCGCGCCGAGCCCATCGGACGCGGCGCCGGCGAGGTCAACGCCGCGGTGCGGGCGGCCCTCGACCTGCTCAAGCAGCTCCTGCGCGAGCCCCCCGTGGCGGTCGAGACCGACCTCGCCGCCCCCCTCCCGCCCGTGGGCCTCGACACCGTGGGGGTGCAGCAGATCGTCGTCAACCTAGTGCGCAACGCGCGCGACGCGATCGGCGAGCGCCCGGGGCACGTCCGCATCGCCACCCACGCGGCGGAGCAGGCGGTGGAGGTCACCGTCAGCGACGACGGCCCGGGCGTGCCGGCCGAGATCCGGGAGCGCCTCTTCACACCGTTCGCCTCGGGGAAGCCGACCGGCTCGGGCCTGGGGCTGTGGCTCAGCCGGCGCCTGGCGGCCGAGGCCGGCGGCTCGCTCGAGCTCCTGCCGGCGGAGGGCGCGGCGGGCGGCGCCACTTTCCGCCTGCGCCTCCCGCTGGCGCGGGGGACCTGACGCGATCAGCCGCGAGGGAACCCCGGGGACACGACGCATGGCTTCAGGGCTCGCACGCCTCTTCGTTGTCGCGGCCGCGCTCGCCGCGGCGGCGGCGCCGGCACCGGCGGGCAGGCCGGCGAGGCCGGCGGCCGCGGCGTCGTGCAGCGCTGAACGCGCCCCCGGGACTGGCGTGGGCCGTTCGGCGCCCCGCGGGACCCGGCCTAGCGTGGTGCCGGCGTGCTCCGCAGCTGCGTCAGGACGTCGGCCAGGCGGCGGCGGAGCTTGCCGCTCTCGGCCGAGCGGTCGATCAGCGCCTGGACCTGTAGGTCGATCAGGCGCTTGATGGTCGTCAGCGGCAGGCTGTCGGCCACCACGACGTTGGTGGTGTGCGGCGTCGCCGCCTTGATGGCCGCGATCAGCTCGATGATGTCTGGCGTCGTGAAGCTCGCGTCGAGGACCGCCAGGTCGGGCCGATCCCGGCTCACGCAGGCGAGCACGTCCTGCGCCGATGCCGACAGCTGGATGCGGTCACGCGCGTCGAGGTGGGACGCGATCAACGAGCGCAGCTGGTCGTCGGGCGAGCCGACCACCACCGTCAGATCGCGCCCCGGCGATCGGCCCTGGGCCGCGCGGGGCCCGAGCAGCCCCGGCGGCGGACGGGCCGCCGGCTCCGGCGGCGCGCTGTCGAACCAGCGCGCGTCGAACCGCGCCATGGCGACCTTCACGGCGCGCACCACGTCGCTGACGTTCGGGAACGGCTTCTCCAGGTACGCGTCGATCCCCAGGTTCAGCGTCTCCACGGCGCTCTCGACCGAGCCGTAGGCCGTGATCATCAGCACCCGGATGACGCGGTTGTGCTTGCGCACCTCGCGGATGAAGTCGACGCCGCTCATGCCCGGCAGGTTCTTGTCGACCACGAGGACGTCGAACTCCGAGTCCCGGAGCCGGCGCACGGCCTCCTCGCCGGTGTCGGCCTTCATCACCTGCCAGCCGGCCTCCTCGAAGGCGATCTGCAGCACCTCCTTGATGACGGCCTCGTCGTCGATGACGAGGATCCGCACCGCGGTGCCCTTGCCCTTGGGGGCCTCAGCCATGACGCGGGTTCCTCACGGAGCTCGACCGGGGAGAGCGGCTACTCCCCTGGGTCTGGCGGTGGCTGTAGCTGTGGTCGTGACGCCGGGGTCTCGCCCGTCGGCGGGAAGTCGAGCATCAGGAACTGGTAGCCCTGCTCCCCCGCCTCGAGCTTGTGCTCGGCCCTCGCCGCCTTGCGCAGCGTGATGGTGACGCGCACGTCCTTGCCCTGCTGCTTCGCCTGCACCCTGGCCACCGGCGTCGCGAAGTAGCGCGTGTTGACCATGCGCCCGTTGTTGCGCTTGTGGATCCGGGCTCCCTTGACCGTGACCACGACCTCCCTGGCCCCGTCGCTGACCGTGTATTGCACCGCCTGGGTGAACTGCAGGAAGACCCGCGAGCCGTGATCGGTCATCATGAAGCCCGACCACGTCAGGAACGGCCGGCCGGTCGCCTTCGGCGGATTCGGCGGCAGGGCGACCTTGCCCGGGCGCACGCCGTGGTACTCGCCGGGGGTGCCGACGACCAGCCGGGGACCCGCCTCGGGAGGAGGGACATCGTCGCCGTCGGCGGGGTTGTGCGCCGGACCGCCGCGGACCACGACCGGCCCCGGAGCGGCCTTGAGGCCTGCGCGGCGGATCCGTCGCGCGCGCCGCTCGCGCCGCTCGGCCGCCGTCGCGTGCTTCCGGTACAACCGCTTGGAGGCGGGCCGCTCGACCTGCGCGGGCTGAGGCGTGGGATTCGCGGGCGGCGTCTGGGCCGTTGCCGGGAGCTCCACCGCCAGCACGACGACGAGGACCAGTAGGGCGCGAGCCAACATGCCGGGATCATACCACTGTCCCGGCGAGGCGCACAAATCTCCGCCTGAGCCTACCCCGCCGCGGCCAGCCCGAGGGGGTCCCCCACGGGGACCGGGTCGGCCGCCTCCCCGAGGAGCAGCTCGCGCGCTTCGCCAACCAGGAAGATGGAGCCCGCCACGAGACACAGGTCGTCCGGGCCGAGCCCGATCTGCGCGCGGGCCAGGCCGGCGGCCAGGCCGTCAGCCGTCTCGGCGCCCGGAGCCAGCGCGGCCAGGTCGGCGGCCGGGAGCGCCCGCGCGCTGCGCGGCGCCACCGCGATCACCCGGTGTGCCAGGGGCAGCAACCGCGCGAGGATGCCGGCCGCGTCCTTGTCCCGGAGCACGCCCACGCACAGCGTGAGTCGCCGGAACGGCACCTCGGCCAGCGCCTTCGCCAGCGCCTGGGCCCCGGCGGGATTGTGCGCCGCATCGACCCATACGCGGGGAGTGCTCGAGAGCTCCTCGAGCCTGCCCGGCCAGCGGCACCCTGCCAGGCCCGCCACGCGCGCGCCCGGGGTCAGCGACACGCCGCGCCGGTCGAGCATCTCGGCCGCGGCGAGCGCCAGCGCGGCATTGCTCCGCTGATGCGGTCCGCGCAGCGCGAGGTGCGGGACCCGCACTGCGGGCGCGCCGAGTCCGCGGAACTGGAGCGCGTCGCCGTCGGGAACGAGGTCGAAGTCCCGTCCCAGCAGGCACAGGGGCGACGGGCGGCGGGCCGCCTCGCGCCGGATGACCTCCAGGGCCTCGCCCGCGGGCGCGGTCGCGACGACGGGCCGCCCCGCCTTCATGATGCCGGCCTTCTCGAACGCGATGGCGCCGGGCGTGTCGCCCAGGTACTCGGTGTGGTCCAGCGCGACGCCGGTCACCACGGCGACCTCGGGGAGCACGACGTTGGTCGCGTCGAAGCGACCGCCGAGCCCCGTCTCGAGGACCACCACGCCGGCCCCGCGCTCGCGGAAGTACGTGAGCGCCAGCAGCGTCACCATCTCGAAAAACGTGAGCGGCACGGTGACGCGCGCCCGCACCTCGGACTCGAGCCGGACCACGTCGCTGGGGTCGATCTCGGCGCCCCCCAGGCGGATCCGCTCGGTGAAGCGACTCAGGTGCGGCGAAGTGAAGAGCCCTGTGCGGTGGCCCGCGGCGCGCAGCATGGCGTCGAGGAAGGCCGCCGTCGAGCCCTTGCCGTTGGTCCCGGCGAGGTGCACGAACCTGAGGTCGCGGTGCGGGTCGCCCACGGCGCGCAGGGCGGCCTCCATCCGCTCCAGCTCGAGCCTGACGCCCATGCGGCGGAGCGAGAAGAGCCGGAGCAGGAGGTCGCGGTAGGCCGGCGCGGCGCGCCCGGGCGGGCTCACGTGTCGAGACCGTTCCCGCCGTCGGCGGCAGGGTGCGCCGGGACGGGCGCGAGCAGCTCGATGAGCCGCCCCAGCTCCGCGCGCAGCTGCTGGCGGTGAACGATGCGGTCGATCATGCCGTGCTGCAGCAGGAACTCCGAGCGCTGGAAGCCCTCCGGGAGCTTCTGGCGGATGGTCTGCTCGATGACGCGCGGCCCGGCGAAGCCGATGAGCGCCCGCGGCTCGGCGAGGATCACGTCGCCCAGCATGGCGAAGCTCGCGGCCACGCCGCCGGTGGTCGGGTTCAGGAGCACGGAGACGTAGGGGATGCCGTCCCGCCGCAGCCGCGTGAGCGCCAGGCTCGTCTTGGCCATCTGCATGAGCGAGAGGATCCCCTCCTGCATGCGGGCGCCACCCGAGGCGCAGAAGATCACCGCCGGGATGCGGCGCTCGTGGGCGCGCTCGAGCATCCGCGCCACCTTCTCGCCCACCACGGATCCCATGGAGCCGCCCATGAACTCGAGCACGAAGAAGCCGACCGAGACCTGGTGCCCCTCGATCGTGCCGATTCCCTCGACCAAGGCGTCGGGGAACGCAACACTCTTGATCGTGCTGCGGAGGCGATCGCGGTAGCGCTTGCTATCGCGGAAGCCGAGCGGGTCCAGGCTCTCGAGGGACGCGTCGTGCTCGGTGAAGGACCCTTCGTCCAGGGTGAGGCGGATCCGGTCGCGGGTCGGGAGGGCGAAGTGGAAACCGCACTTGGGGCAGACACCGAGGTTCTGGCCCACCTCCTCGCCGTAGAGGACCTCGCCGCAACCCTCGCACTTCTGCCACAACCCGTCGGGGACGGGGCGCTTCTCGGGGGCCGGGGCCGCGCCGAGCGTCTTCTGCTTGCTCCACCACGCCATGGCGATTGCGCGGTAGGAGTATCGTCGGGCGAGCCCGCAAGTCAAGGCGCGGCGGCGGCGCTCGCGCCGGCGGGCCGCCTGCGGTCCGGCGGGAATGCGCCCCGCGGCCCGGTCGTTTCGGAGCAGGAGGCCTGACGATGACCCTGGCTAGCCCTGCCCCGCGAAGCGGTCCTTCATCTCCAGGAACTCCAGGAAGTCCTGGAGCCGTCCCACCTCGGGGATCACGAAGCCCCGCTGCTGGGCCTTCAGCAGCCTGGCGCGGGCGAGCCGATCCACGATGTCGGCGACCTCCTTGTCGTCGCAGCCGATGCGGTCCGCGACCTCGTAGATCGAGATGTCGATGCGGACACCCTCGACCTCGCGTACGCCCGTCTCTTCTGCCATGCGGCGCAGCAGGTGGACGATCCGGTGGTTGACGTCCTTGAGCAGCAGGAGCTCCACCTGGAAGTTGGCTTGCTCGAGGCGCGCCGCCAGCTTCTTGATCAACCGCACCGCAATCTCGGTGTTGTCCTTGATCATCTTCTCGAACGTCGGCTGGTCGAGGACCAGGAGGTGGCTCTCGGCGATGACCGTCGCCGTCGCCGAGCGCGGCTTCTGGTTGATGATGGCCATCTCGCCGAAGAACTCCCCGGCAGGCAGCACCGCCAGGATCTTCTCGACGCCCCGGAGGTTGCGGGTGAGCTGCACCCGCCCCTTCTGGATGATGAACATCTCGTGGCCGGGCTCCCCCTCGCGGAAGAGCACGGTGCCCGTCGGGCTGACACGCCCGAACTTCTTCAGCAGAACGTCGTCCACGGGAGGCCGATGTTAGGTCAAGCGGCGTGAGGTGGCAAGCCGCCCCCCCCGCCGGCTGATCCTGGGGGCGGCGCGGCCCGATCAGGCGGCAGGGGATGGGGCTCGGGGCGGCTAGCACACGTTCGAGACGGTGAGGATGCGGCGAACGCCGAAGGAGGCGCTCGCGATGGCCATGCGGGCCTTGCGGCGATCCCCAACGGCCAGGAGGAACAGCGGCATGTCGTCCACCGTGAACTGCCCCACTGCGCAGGGCAGGTAGCGCTCCTCGGCCACCGGATTCCTGGGGCAGAGGGACGCGCGCCGGGCCGCGATGGGCGCCACCGCTGCCAGCTCCTCGGCCTCCGGACCGGAGCGATTCGCCGCGACCAGGATGCCGGCCGAGTCGGCCAGGACCAGGGCCACCAGCTCCTGCTCCCTGGCCACGTGCTCGAGCTGGTAGTGGAGCGCCTCGCCGGTCATGCTGCTGCGACGGATCCTGCGCTCACGCATGGGCTTCATGGATTCCTCCGGGGTAAGTTGTATACCTACATTGTCACACCTTTCCGCACCAAGCGCAAGCATGCCTGCGTGCAAATCGCATAAGGGCCAGAAATAACTAGCGGATTGTTGCGTTGCGGAGAATCTGGTAGAGCGACTTGTAGCCGACGTCGATTCGATCGCGGAGGCTTCCACCGACAGGTCCGGCGCCGACGCCGTGCCGCGAGGCCACCGGGACCTCGGCCACGCGCAACCCGACCTTGAGCGCCTTGACGCGAAGCTCCGTGGCGAAACCTGCGCCCGTGTCCGTCATGCCGAGCGCCACGAGGGCCGGGAACCGGATGGCAACGAAGGTCGAGAGGTCGGTGTAGGAGTATCCGTAGAGCATGCGGATGAGCTGCACCGCGAGCATGTTGCCGCAGCGCTCCACCTTGTCCATGGCCGAGCCATGCCCGGGCCCGAGCATGGGCGAGCCGATCACCAGATCGTAGCGGCTCTTCAGAATGGGCCGCAGGAGCGCCGGGATATCGGCCGGATCGTTGGTCCCGTTCGCGGCCAGGATCACGACGACGGCCGGACGCTCCGGCAGGGACTCCAGATATTCGAGCCCGCGGAGGACGGCCGCCCCGTACCCGCCCTCGTTCAGACTCAGGAGGACTGCCTTCCCCTGCCCCGCCAGGCTGGCCGTGCCGTTGGCTTCGCCGACCTTCGCGAGGATGACGTTCCTCACCAAGTCCTGGGGCAACGCGTCGAGCACGCGCGGGAGCGCATCCTCGGGCCCCAACACCGGAACGAGCACGTCTACGATCGGACGGGAGTCAGTACCCACGTACAACTTGAATGTATTTTTACTCTGCGAGCTTGTCAATTGGCTTGCTTCAACGTCCAACCTTCGCCCTCTCCCGAGACGGCGTGGCGGTGGGGCCGCCACCGGCGTCCGGAATGGCGCGCCAGGGCGCGAATCACGCAGTTGACTTCGGCCTGCCCGTGGGCTATCGCTGGCGGGCACTGTCTTCCTGCTCGCAACGCGAGCGCGGACCGCGGCCGCTGGCAGTGCACGGGGCCGCACCGGAGCCGTGTGGGGCGCGTGAATGGGCTTCAGCTACCGCGACGCAGGTGTCGATCAGGAAGCCGGGGACGACCTGGTCGAGCGCATCAAGCCCCTGGTCCGTGCGACCATGCGCCCCGAGGTGGTGGCCGGGGTGGGCGGGTTCGCCGCCCTCTGCGGCATCCCCGCGGGGTACCGCGAGCCGCTGCTGGTGTCGGGCACGGACGGCGTCGGGACCAAGCTCAAGGTGGCCTTCCTGACCGGCCGGCACGACACCGTCGGCATCGACCTCGTGGCCATGTGCGTCAACGACGTGATCACGTGCGGCGCCGAGCCACTCTTCTTCCTCGACTACTTCGCCACAGGCAAGCTCGACCCGCTCCAGGCCCGGGACGTCGTGAAGGGCATCGCCGACGGCTGCCGAGACGCGGGGTGCGCGCTGATCGGGGGCGAGACCGCCGAAATGCCGTCGATGTACGCCGAGGGCGAGTACGACTTGGCCGGGTTCGCGGTCGGCGTGGTG
>JACRCY010000116.1 GCA_016218785.1 Deltaproteobacteria bacterium | reverse complement strand
TGCATCCATGCCGGCGCCGGTCGCGGTGGCGCCGCGCAAGGCACCGCCAGCCACCCGAAGCCCGGCGGCGCCGGCCGTGCCCGCGGTGAGGCCTGCTGGCCCGACCATGGCCGGCCCGACTCCGGTGGCGCCGGCGGCCGAGGCGGGGCCGTCGCCGGCCGCGCTGGACGCCGCCAGGGCCCGCCTCGTCGAGGTCGACCGCATCCTCGTGCAGCGCGGCGTGCTCGCCGCCGACGCCCCCCGGCTGCACGCCGCGCGCCGCGCCCTCCAGGAGCGCCTCGCGCGCGGCGAGGCCCCGGTCGCGGAGATCGACGCGCTCGTGGCGCAGGCCCAGGCCTTCACCATCGACCGCGCCTTCATCACGGCCAAGCTCGAGCGCCTCAACGCCGCCATGGCGCAGCGCGATCTGGCGCCGGAGGCGCAGCAGCGCGTGCGCCGCCACGGCCAGGAGGCCTTGTCGCATACCTTGACGGGCCGCTACGATCAGGCCAACCGGGAGCTCAATGCGATCGCGCGCCTCCTCGAGCGGTGATCGGGCCGCGCCGCGGTGCCGGCGGGCGACCGGGGCCGTCCTGCTCCGCGACGCGACGCTCGCGGCGCTCCTCGCGCTGGCCGGGTGCGGGCCGACCGCGTCCCGGCCCGCCCCGCGCGTCGCCATCGTGCCGGTCGACACCGTGGGCGTGCCGGCCGCGGAGGGGCAGGCGCTGCAGACGGCCCTGACGAGCGCGCTCGACCGCTCCCGCGCGGCCCGCGCCGTGCCCGGCGCCGCGGCGGCCGCCGCGGCTGCCAGCCAGCCCGCGGAGTGGACGCGGTGTCGCGAGTCGAGCGCCTGCCTGGCGGGCGTGGGGCGGCGCGTGCCGGCCGACCTGGTGCTGTCGCTGGCCGTGGCCGGCCTCGGCGACCTGCGGCTGGTGCGCAGCCGCCTGTTGCGCGCCGACGACGCGCTGCCCCTGCAGGATCTGCAGGAGACCGTGCAGGGCGGCCGCCCCGCGCTCGAGACCTACGCCGGAAGCCTGGCGCGTCGGCTCTTCCCCGAGGCGGCCCGGCGCCCCTGGTACCAGCAGTGGTGGTTCTTCGTGGCGGCGGCGGGCGTGGCCGGAGCCACGGCCGCGGCCACCTGGGCCGTGGTGCGCTCGCAGCGCCACGCCACGGGCGTCGTCCACCTGGGGGATCTGTAGCCCCGCCGCGCCGGAGGCGGCGCTACCCGCAGAGGCCCGTCTGGGCCTCGCAGGTCAGGCCCGGCGCGGCGCAGGCGCCGTAGAGGCGGCAGTCCTCGAGGCACTGCGCCGACCCCGGATCGCAGACGAAGCCGGCCTCGCAGCCGCGCGCGCAGTCGAGGGCCGGCACGCAGCCGGTCTCGTCGTCGTTGCACAGGTAGCCGCTGCTGCAAGAGTCGCACGGGTGGCCGCCGCCACCGACGCCGCTGCCGATCTGGAAGTGGCTCGTGAAGCCGTCGGCCGCCGCCGTCGCGGGGTCCTGGTCGAAGGCGCGCCCGGTCGTGCTCGAGATCCCCGGGCCCACGACCACGGTGAAGGTGTCGGCGCCGGGCCCGGCCGGCTCGATCGCATCCACCAGGTCCACCGTGAGCAGCGAGCGCTGCTCGTCGATCCCGCCCTCGCCGGCGTAGGTCAGCGTGTCGAGCGCGCTGGTGATCGCGCGATCGGCGCCGTCGGGCCCGACGAGGCGGACGGCGCCGGCGAGGCTCGCCGCGGTGACCGTCGTCGAGAACACTACGGTCACCGATCGCAGGTTCGGCGGCACCTCCGTGGCGCCGTCGGGCGGCAGCACCAGAATGACCTTGGGCGGCCGCGCCACGGCGCGCAGGTTGAAGGGCGTCCCCACCTTGCGCACCTCGCCCGCCGGACACGAGGCCTGGACCCCCCCCAGGGCGATGGCGTTCTCGGGCTCGGTCGCGACGCCGGCCGGGAAGCCGAGGACCCGGTACGAGAGCTCGCGGTCGGCGTTGTGGCTGAGCCCCACCTCGAGGATGGGGAGCGCCGGCCCCTGCAGCGGCGCCTGGAAGAGGACCTCGAGCTCGCCGTCGCCGTCGAAGTCGACGGCCGTGCCGCCGCCCCGGGTGGGGCCGGGCACGGAGACGCCCTGCAGGCCGCCCGGCGCGTCGACCACGACCACCACGGTCGCCACCTGGTCGAGCACCTCGGCGGCGCTGCAGAGGTCGGGGTTGGTGGTGAGGACGAGGTTGACGGAGGTGGTGGCGTCGGAGCAGGCGAGCCAGGGAGCGCTGCAGACCACGAGGCAGAGCAGCGGCAGGCGCGCGAGTCGTCGGGTCATCGGTCGCGGTGCCGCGCTCATGGGACCTCTACGCCGCCGGGTTCAGGATCCGGCCCACGAACAGGATGGTACCAGTGGGGCGGTCGCGGATCACGTAGATGAAGGGGCGCAGGGCGTCCACCCGCAGCGGGTCGGGCATGGCGCCGCCCACCATGATGACGGCGGTGGCGGCCGCGGCCTCGGTGCCGTACTCGTTCACCAGCACGTGGGCCTGGTGGATGACGTCGCTGATCCAGAGCGGCTCGACGCCGCCGTTGATGCCGGTGAAGTCCGCGGTCGGCGGGGCGAAGGCGTCGGTCATGCCGAGCCCCTCGAGCTGCTCCTTGACCGAGAGCTTGGTGTCGACGGTCCACTTGGGCATGGTCAGCGTGAGGTTCTTCTGCTCGAGGCTCGCGGCCAGCGCGCTGACCGCGGCGCCGTCGAGGCTCGTCTCGACCTCGGCGAAGCGCCCGGCGTCGGGCAGCACGATGAGCATGGCCAGCTCGTCGCCGTCGTACGCGAGCTCCACCGCCTGGTAGCCCGCGCCGGCCGCGTGGCCGTACTCGGCGTAGAGCGCCATGGTCGGCACGGTGACGCTGCTGCCGTCCAGCAGGGTGAACGGCCCGTCCACGGAGTTCTCCGTGGGGAAGACCTCCTTCCACTGGGCGTTGAAGTAGATCGCGTTCGTCAGCACGAGGCGCGTGTCGCCGGTGACCGTGCCCGGCTCGAGCAGGTCCTTGATCTTGCCCTCGGTCTGCTGCTCGACCCAGTCGTTGATGACGAGGCGCCCGGCGTCGGGATCGGCGCAGAAGTCGAGGAGCCGGAGGCCCGCGTCGTAGTTCACGGCGAGCAGGTCGAGGAACGACTCCAGGAACCCGTAGCCCTGCTGGCCCCAGATGGCGTTCACCAGCCGCAGCCGGAACCCTCCGCCGTCCATGCCCTGGGCGCCCTGCCCGCGGCTCGCGAGCGTGAGATCGAGCGCGTTGAACGCCGGGTGCAGGCGGTCCGCCGGCAGGGTGAAGGAGAGCACCTCGGCCATCTGCGTGGCGTTCGCGCCGCGCGCGCCGCCCCACGTCATGGCCAGCGCCTGCGAGATGCTCTGCGGCGAGAAGAACAGGTTGCCCGGCTTGGTCTGGCGGATCTGGTGGTACATGTCGAACGCGAAGTCGGTGTTGCCGGCGACCAGCGCCTGCAGGTCCGCGGGGGGCACGTCGGGCGAGGTGTTGCGCTGCTGCGACGACCGCAGCACGGTGCCGTGCTGCCCGTCGTCGGGCTGCGGGCCCGGGGTGGTGGCGCCGTTGCAGGCGGCGAGCGCCAGGCCGAGGGTGAGCGCGAGGAGTGTCGAGGTCAGGCGATTGGTGCGCATGGGAACCTCCTTCGAGGTCGGGTCGGTGGTGGTTCGGGTCAACGTCACGACCACCCGCTAGAGCAGCTTCCATGCCATCCCCGAGGGCGAGCCGCACCCCGTGATCCCGAGGCGTTGCGGCCAAGCGGCGCAGGCGAGCGACACGCCAATGTGACGCTCGGCCGATCGGCGTCCGCTCGGCGTGACGCCAGCGGGGCCCGCTCCCAGCGGGCCCCGCACCCCCGCCCGCTACCAGTGGGCGCCGTGCAGGGTCACGCGCATGCGCACCAGCCTACCCTGCTCCACGTACGGTACGGGCTTCCGGCGGGTGGAGCAGGGTCTGAGCGTGACAGGCCCGAACGAACTTGTACGTTGCCACGGCGCGCCTTCCCCGCGGTGCTCGCCGGGTGTGATTCAATGCCCTTGGTGAGGCACCGAGTCGGCCGCTGACGAGCCTCCGTCGAGAGAAGACTTGCCAACCGTCGGGATGCCGCTATCATGTTGCGCGTGGCGCCGACCTCACGCCTCGCCGCCGGACATCTACGCCTCGCCTGACGGCTGCCCTCGCCGTGTGAACGCCAGTTCACCAAGGCCCAACGATCACACCCGTGCTCGCCAGCTCGGTTGACCGGCGTCCAGGCATGTGGTTTCGTCGAAACGGATTGACGATCGGGCCCAGCCGACAGTTCGGCCGAGAGGCACCGCATGCCACGCTACCACACGGCGTCTGTCCTGATCCTCGCGTTCGCCGCAGTCGCAGTTGGCGGCTGCTCCCTCACGGAGCCCAACCCCCTGTACTGCGATGACAACACGCCATGCACGGACCCGAGACGGCTACGGTGCGACCTGGTAGCTCATGAGTGCCTTCCCACGGGCGATGGAGGCTCCCACCAGCCCGACGCACGCTTGGATGGCGGCCTGCCGGATGCCAGTGGCGACGGGGGAGGATCCTGCCCCGCGTGCGGTCAGTCGACTCCTGACTGCGTGGATGGACGCTGTGTGTGCTCGCTGGCGTCCTGCCCGAACGAGATACCCATCTGCGATCCGAGCGGCGTCTGCCGGGCGTGCGCAACACACGCCGAATGCAAACAGCGCGACCCCCAGCGGCCAGTGTGCGATGGCGCAGCCTGCCAGCCGTCGGTCTGCGGCGACCGCTACATCGATAGCGACCGCGGTGAGACCTGTGATGACGGCAACCACGACAACGGCGACGGCTGTGATCCAACGTGTCGGTACACTGGCAATGTTGTGACGATCGCCGGCAAGGCCGGTGCCAAGTCCCACTGCGACGACCGCGCTGGCGACGCTCGCTTGAACAGCCCTGCCCACATTGCCGTAGCGGGCAACAGGGTCTTCGTCTCGGACCAGTCCCTGAACACCGTTCGCACGATGGTGCTCACCGACTACGGCGTGACGACCCTGGCCGGAGCGGCTGGGATCGAGGGTAGCAGCGACGGCACTGGCACCGGCGCAAGGTTTCACCGTCCAACGGGTATCGCCACTGATGGAAACTACGTCTACGTAGCTGACGCTGGCAACGCCACGATTCGACGAATCGGCCTGCTAGATGGCTCCGTGCTCACGATCGCTGGTGCAGTCGGCCAGAAAGGGATCCTCGATGGGGACCCCGGTACGTCTGCACGATTCACGGACCTGCGGGGCATGGCATACAACGCGCAGAAGCTGTACGCCATCGATGGCTGTGCTGTTCGAGTAGTCGACCTGTCCACCGCCACCTTCGCGGTATCCACCTTTGTCGGGGCCGTGCGCGTGTGTGGTTCGACGGACGCGACGGGCGCGTCAGCGCGGTTTGCGTCGCCCGAAGCGCTCGCGGTGATCAACTCGGGGAATCTGTACGTGGCAGACACCTGGAACCACACCATCCGACTAGTGACAACAGGCGGCGTAGTGACGACGCCCTTTGGACAGGCTGGCGCATCCGGATCGGATGACGGGATGGGCAACACGGCGCGCTTTTTCATGCCGGGCGGCATCACCTCCGCTGACAGTGAGGGTGCCCTCTACGTTTCGGACACAGCGAACAACACGATCCGTAGGATCCCCCTTCTTGCGGGGCCCGTCACTACGGTTGCTGGGAGCATTGGTGTTGTGGGCAGCTCCGACGGAGCGGGGTCGGCAGCTCGGTTCAACGCGCCAGCGGGCCTTGGGTCGTCGATCTACGGACTACTGATCGCGGACACCAACAACGGCACCGTCAGACGTCTGGGCGCGAACCCGGCGGTTGTCTCCACAATCGCTGGCGCAGCGCCGAACCCTGGTAGCGGCGATGGCACAGGCACCAGTGCTCGCTTCGACCGACCCGCTGGCCTTGCAACGGTGGGTAACGAGTTGCTCGTGGGCGACCTTGGTGGTTGCGTGGTCAGACAGGTGTCACCGGGAGACGGCGTGGTAGCGACTGTCGCTGGCAGGGCAGGCACGTGCGGGCTGCTCGACGGACTTGGGCTCGCCGCAGGGTTGGCCGGCCCACGCAGCCTGGTCCCTCTAACGACTCTCGTTTACATGGTTGACGGCCCAACCATACGCGAGTTCGATTCGACCAATGGGGCTGTCGCCACCCGTGCGGGCGCCTCCACGCCGGGCTCGGTTGACGGGGACGGCACCGACGCGCGCTTCGCTGACCTCACGACCGTAGCCTCGGATGGCACGTACCTCTTCGTCGGAGACGCATGCGCCATCCGGCGCGTCAGCGTAGGGCCTCCCTGGTCGGTCCTCACGATTCTCGGAGAAGCTTCAACCTGTGGCGCCGTCGATGAAACTGGGGGAATGGCCCGGTTCGGGGTCACACTGGCCCTCGTGGTCATGGATGGCTTCTTGTACGTGGCCGACAAGGACAACGCGGCGCTGAGACGAGTCAATCTCAGTGTGCAGCCCTACGCGGTCTCCACTGTCGCTGGCTCACTGGGCGATCCGGGCCTCATCGACGGAAACGGAGGAGCTGCCCGCCTGACCGCGCCCAGCGGCATTGGCCATGATGGACAGACTCTGTTCGTGGGAGACGGAGGAGTCATTCGCGAGGTGGAGCCCGGCACCATGCGTGTTACCACACTGGTCGGTCGGCCTGGCTGCCGAAGCTCCGTTGATGGCACCCACAGTCGCGCGGCGTTCAACGAGCCCACCGCGATCACCTACTCACCGGTAACGGGCCATCTGTACGTGGTTGACGTCGCTGAGAACGTGGTCCGCGAGATTCACTGAACGGCCGCCACCACACGAGCGTGGGTTGGCGGGCAGCGGCGGGGACACTGCCCCTGGCGCTTCGTGCGCCTATTTCGGGCCGCGCCGTGCGTCCAGGGTCCGCTCCAAGCGGGCGACGTTCTGCCGGGCCCGCTCGAGGTCGTGCTTGAACGCGGGCCCGAGCGCCGTGAAGTGCGCGACGAGCTGCCGGTAGACGTCGAGGGCCGCGCGCGGGTCGCCCAGGGTCTCGTGCACCTCGGCGAGCGCCTGGTAGAGGAACTGGTTGGTCACGCGGTCGGGCCGGAACGCCTTCAAGTAGTTAGTGCGCGCCTTGGCTGGCTGGCCGGCGCGCCGGTAGAAGTCACCGACGTTCAGGAGCAGGTAGTCGATGTTCGTCGCGCTCGGGCCCCCGGCGCGGGCCACGAGCTCGTGGAAGATCGCGTCCACCTCACCGAGGCGGCCGCGCGCGCGCAAGAAGTCGGCGAGCCGCAGGCTGGGGTGGTCGTAGCCAGGCGCCGCGGCGACCGCGGCCCGCAGGCTCCGCTCGGCCTCTGCCGGGCGCTTCGAAGCCTGGTGGCTCGCGGCCACCAGGACGTGGAGGTTGGCGAGGTTCGTGCCGTCGGCGGCTCGGCCGCCGAGCCGCTTCACGACCGCCTGGCCGGCCGCGACGGCCTGGTCGTGTCGCTCGAGACGCTGGAGCGCCTCGACCAGCCGCAGCTGGAGCGGCAGATCGTCGGGCTTGAGCGCCACCGCGCGCTCGAGCAGCGCCACCGCCTCGGCGAGCCGGCCCGCGTTCGCCAGCGCGCCCGCGCGGTTGCCGAGGCGGGCGGGATCATCGGGGAGCTTGTCGACCGCGATGATCGTGGCCTTGCCGTCCGCGAGCCGGATGCGGACCTGGTGCTCGTCCCGCAGCCGGACGAGCAGCGCGCCGCAGCCGCGCTCGAGCGACCAGACGAGCGGCGTCGGCCGCCACCAGATGGAGGAGACGGAGTGGGTGAAGGTGACGACCCGCCCCTTGCCGACCAGCTCCTCGAGCGTCCGCGTCCAGCGCACCTTGCCCTGCGGGGCGTAGGCGATGGCGACCTGGCCGTGGCCCAGGCTGTGCCACTGGTCGAAAGCGACGAGCAGGCCGTCGTCGAGCAGTACGACGTCGACCGGCATCCACGGGCTGCGCAGCGTGAAGCTCGTCGGCTGACCCCGGGGCGGCCGCACCGTCGCCGTGGCCCCCGACTTCCCGTCCTTGGCGGGCACCACGGTCGCCTGCCACCGACCGCTCGGCGACTTGACCGTGACCGGTTGCGGCGTCACCCATTGGTCGCCGCGGGCGGGCTGCGCGGCGATGAGGATCGCCGCCATGAGCAGGAGCACCGTGCTCGAGTACACCGGCCGCATGATCGTCTCCGCGGTTGCCACGTCATCGTACACCCACGGCTCCACCTCACGCGACAGTGGTGCCGCGGAGGCCATGCCCACTCCAAATCGTGCACATCCTCGCCCGCCCCGGCCCGTCCCGGATTGCGCGGCGGCGGTTGTTCGGCCCTGAATTGCGTGGCCTCGGTTTGATCCGCCCCGAGTTGCGCAGGATGTGCAGTTGGAGCCCGATCAAGGCCTTGATGGCCGGCCAACTGCACACCCTGCGCAATTCGGCCTCGATCAAACGGGCCGCCAGCGCCGACTCCTCACATCCCAATCCCGCGCCCCGCCCCTCTCCGCCGCACGACGGGGCCCGACGAGGACGTACAAGTTGTCTCCCGCGCCAGCTGATGGGAGGATGGTCCGACCCGGCGACGGGGAGGGGCGCACCGACCGCTCATGGAACGCTGGTCGGCCCGGGGCCGCGTGGCTACAATCGGCGGCGATGCGTCGCCTGGCGCCCCTGGCTGCCGCCCGCGTGGCCCCCACCCGCCCGATCACCGCCCGTGCGGTCACCGCCCTGCTGGCCGCCTCGCTGCTCCTGGGCGGCTGCCGGCCGTGCCTGCAGCCCGGGGTGGACGACTGCGCCGCGCTGCGGGCCATGAACCCCGCGGCGCTGCGCGCGACCGCGTGGCTGCTCGACGAGGAGGCCTTTGGCCGCCGCGACGCGCCCACCCCGGGCGCCGTGCGCGCGGCCCACGTCGTCGCCGCGCAGCTGCAGGCGCTGGGTCTCCAGCCGGGCGGCGAGAGCGGCACGTTCCTGCAGGAGGTGCCCCTCACCGTGGACGAGCCGCGCAAGCCGGCGCTGGTCGTGATCCAGGGGAACGTGGAGGTCACGCTGGCCGACGAGCGCGATTTCCACCTCCTCGAGGCGCACGGCGATACCCAGGTGAAGGTGGACGCCGAGGTCGTGCTCGCCGACGGCGTCACCGCGGAGCAGGCCGGCAGGATGCGCGGTCGCGTGGCGCTCGTCCCGGTGCACCGGCCCGCGGAGGCGGACCTCGCCGCGGCCGCGGTGACGCGCCTCCGCGCGCAGGGCGCGGCGGGAGTGCTCCTCTGCACCCGCGGCCCCGCAGGCCGCGACGCCTACCACAAGCTGCGCGAGCGCCTGCAGCGCCCGGCCGTGCGCCTGGCGCAGGCGCCCCGGACCGCAGGCCAGGGCGCGGCGCGCCTCGTCTTCGCCCTGGCACCGCCCGCCTGCGCGCAGCTGCTGGCGACGGCCGCCATGGCGCGGCGCGCGACGGCCGCGAACCCGGTCCTGCCGCTGCGGGTGCGGGGGCAAGCGCGCCTCGAGCCGAAGCCGGCACGAGGCTGGAACGCCGTCGGCGTCTACCGCGCAGCCCGCGACCCCGCCGCCGCCCCGGTGGTGGTCACGGCGAGCCTGCTCGGCCCGGGCGTGGACGTGGCCGCGCTCCTCGAGATCGGCCGCGCGCTGGTGCAGCTCCGGGCCCGGCCACCGCGCCCTGTGATCCTCGCCGCGCTGGCCGCGGCGCCCGGGGCGCCGGTGGGGATGGCCCACTTCGAGCGCAGCGGCGGGGGGCGGGGCCCGGGGCACCTCCACGTCCTCCCGCGCGGGGGGCCGGCCGACCGGGCCGCCGTCGAGGCCGCCCGCCTGGTCGAGGCGCTCCTCCGGGGTGCGGCCCACGCGCCGGCGCCGTGACGCGCGCGTCGATGACCGTCCGAGGCCACGCGTGACCGTCCCGCCGCTCTTCGACCTTGGCGCCGTCGACTTCGCGTACGGCACGCACCCGGCGCTCGCCGGGATCGACCTGCAGGTGCCCGCCGGCGAGATCGTCGGCCTGGTGGGCCCGAACGGCGCCGGCAAGTCGACGCTGCTGCAGATCCTCGGCGGCCTCCTCCAGCCCACGCAGGGCACGGCGCGCTTCGAGGGCCTCCCGCTCGCCGACCGCGCCCGGCGCGACCTGGCCCGCGCCATCGCCTACGTGCCGCAGGAGTACGGCCTCGACTTCCCGTTCACCGCGGGCGAGGTGGTGCTGATGGGGCGCTACCCGCACCTGGGCGCGGCCACGTTCGAGGGACCGGCCGATCGGGAGGCGGCCCGCGCCGCCATGGAGCGCACCGACGTGTGGCCGCTCCGCAACCGCCGCATCGACGAGCTCTCCGGCGGCGAGCGGCGCCGGGTGGTGCTGGCCCAGGCCTTCTGCCAGGACACCCGCGCCATCCTCCTCGACGAGCCCACCGCCTCGCTCGACGCGGCCCACGAGCTCGCGCTCCAGCGCTCCCTGGCGGCGCGGCGCGACGAGCGCGGCGTCACCGTGATCCTCGTGACCCACGACCTCGCGGGCGCGGCGCGGCTGTGCGACCGCCTCGTGTGCCTCCAGGCCGGCCGCGTCGCGGCGGACGGCCCGACCCTCGAGACCCTGCGCTCGGCGGCCGTGGCGCGGGCCTTCGGGGTGAGCTTCCACGTCGACCGCGTGCCCGACGGGCCGCCCTTCGTGGTGCCGCTGGAGCCGCGGTGAGCGCGCCGGCTCCGCCTGACGATCTGCGGCACCTGACGGCCGGCCGCGTCTTCCTGGTCCTGGGGCTCATGGCCCTCCTGACGCTGGTCTCGCTCCTGCTGGCGCCGCTCGTCGGCTCGGCGCCGGTGGACCTCCGGCGCGCCTTCGACTGCGGCCGCCCCCTGGCCGAGAACCCCGACGCCCAGGTGCTGTTCCTGTTCCGGCTGCCGCGCGTCCTGTGCGCCGCGCTGGCCGGCGCCGGCCTCGCCGCGGCGGGGGTCGCGTTCCAGGCGGTGCTGCGCAACCCGTTGGCCACGCCCTACACGCTGGGCGTCAGCTCGGGCGGCGCGCTGGGCGCGGTGCTCGCGATCCGCGTGGGCCTCGACGCCCTCCTCGGGCCGGTGGCGCTCCCCGGCTTCGCCTTCGCCGGCGCGCTCGGGACCGTGGCCGTGGTCTACCGCGTGGCCCGCGTCGGCCGCAGCCTGCCGCCCGCGACGCTGCTGCTCGCGGGGGTGACCATGAGCTTCGTCTGCGGCGCCTTCATGATGTTCGTGCAGTACAGCGCCGACTACTCGCAGTCGTACCGCATCGTGCGCTGGCTCATGGGCGGCCTCGACGTCGGGCGCCCCGGGCTCCTGTGGCAGATCTTCCCGCCGCTGGCGGTGGGCCTGGCGCTGCTGCAGCTGCGCGCCCGGGACCTCAACGCCATGGCCGCGGGCGCCGCGGCTGCCGCCTCGGTGGGCGTCGAGGTGGAGCGCACCGTGCGCCTGGTCTACCTCGGCGCCTCGCTCATCGTCGGCGCGGTGGTCGCGGTGGCCGGACCCATCGGCTTCGTGGGCCTGGTGGTGCCGCACGCGCTGCGCCACCTGCTCGGCCCCGACCACCGCGTGCTCCTGCCCGCCTCGGCCCTGGGCGGCGCCGTCTTCCTCGTGTGGTGTGATACCATCGCTCGCACGGCCCTCGCGCCCGCCGAGATTCCCGTGGGCGTGCTGACGGCCATGGTCGGTGGACCGTTTTTCCTGTGGCTCCTCTGGCGGCGCAAGGGTCGCGCCGGGATCTGGGGTTAGAGAATGCGACGCCTCCTCGTCCTCGCGCCGGTCGTCCTCCTCGGGGCCTGTGAGGCCACCGCCCCGTCCCCGCCGGCGCAGACGCCGGCCGCGCAGCGTGAGGTGACCGCGCGCGTGATCAGCCTCGGGCGCGACATCGACGAGCTGAGCCAGCGGTACGAGAGCCTGCTCAAGCAGAACGCCGCGATCGAACAGCTGCTCGGCCGGCTCGGCTTCAGCGTGCAGATGTCCGCCGACACCGTCGCGCAGCGGGTCGAGCTGATGCGTCGCTTCGAGCGCGCCGAGGCGGCGCGCACCGCGACCTACGAGAAGCTGAAGGGGCTCCTCAAGACCCTGGCGGCGCAGCACAAGCTCGAGTCCTACGTGGAGGTGCGGGCCGGTCAGATCGTGGTGCGCGTGGCCGAGACCTCCCTCTTCGACGCCAGGAAGGGGCGCCTCCGGGCCGAGGCCACGCCGCTGCTGTGGGCGATCGCCGAGGGGCTCAAGGAGCTCGTCGGCCGACGCTTCGAGGTGGTCGCCGAGGTGGTGCTGCCGGCCGCCGCGCCGCCGCCCGACCCGGCGGCGGCCAAGGGCAAGGCGCGGCCCAAGCCGCGTGCCAGGGGAAAGGCGCCGAAGCCCGAGGACGCCTGGGAGGTGTCGGCGCGGCGCGTGACCGAGGTGGTGCGGGCCCTCGAAGGCGCGGGCATCGCGGCCGAGCGGCTGGCGGCGGTCGAGCGCGTCCCCGACCCGACGGTCGCGCGCCCGGACACCGGCCGCTTCATCGAGATCATCGTGCTCCCGACGCGCGACGAGCTGCCGCGCGTCCACGGCGCGGAGGACACCGCCCTGGCGCCGCCAGCGGCGGCCCCGCCCCCGCCGGCGCCGGTACCACCGGCGCCCGCGCCGGCCAGGCGCTAGAATCGAGCCCTGCCTCCAGGAGAGGACACGTATGGGTCACCTCGTCGGCAAGGATGTCTATCGGGAGCTGGGCCGGAAGATCGACGGGCTCACGGTGCGGGTGCCGTGGAGCGAGACGCTCCGCACCATCCTGACCGAGCTCTACTCGGCGGAGGACGCGGCGCTGATCGTCGCCATGCCGTACGGCCTCGCGCGCCTCGAGCGCCTCGAGCGGGTGACCGGGCAGCCGCGGCCGGAACTCGAGCGCCGGCTCGAGAGCCTGTGCCACCGCGGCCTGGTGATGGACCTCTGCGTCGACGGCGTCACCTACTACCTGCCCTCGCCCATGGTGATCGGCATCTTCGAGTTCACCATGATGCGCACCGGGGGCGACGTGGATCACCAGAAGCTGGCCCGCCTCTTCAGCGACTACCTGCACGAGGGCGGGCTGTGGCGCGAGAACTTCGGCGGGGGCCAGCAGATCTCGATCATGCGCTCGCTGCCCCACGAGGGGACGGTGGTCCCCGAGGAGCACGTCGAGGTCCTCGACTACGAGAAGGCGACCGCCATCATCGAGAACAGCGACCGCTTCGCCATGGGCCTGTGCGCCTGCCGCCACGAGCAGCACCACCTGGGCGAGCGGAAGTGCGCGGTGCCGATGGACAACTGCTCGACGCTCGGGCCCGTGGCGGTCGACTTCATGGTGCGCAACCGGCTGGCGCACGAGGTCTCCCGGACCGAGATGCTCGAAAACGTGGCGCGTTCGCGGGAGCTGGGGCTGGTCATCAACGCCGACAACGTGAAGAGGAACGTCACCTTCTTCTGCCACTGCTGCGCCTGCTGCTGCCACGCGCTCAAGGGCATATCGCGGCTGGGCTACACCAGCACGGTGGTGACCTCGAGCTTCATCGCGCGCTCGGATCGCGACCGCTGCAAGGGGTGCGGGGTCTGCCCCCGCAAGTGCCCCATCGAGGCCATCCCCCGCGTGCCCGACCCGGACCCGCGCTTCCGCAAGTTCGGCCGGCCGCAGGTGGACGAGTCGATCTGCCTCGGCTGCGGCGTGTGCGCGCTCCGGTGCAAGTCGGGCGCCATGAAGCTGCACCCGCGCGCCCAGCGGGTGCTCCACCCGGAGACCGTCTTCGAGCGGACCATCCTGCAGTGCCTCGAGCGCGGCACCCTGCAGAACCAGCTCTTCGACGACCCGAGCAGCAAGACCCAGGCCTTCATGCGCGGCCTGCTCGGCGGGTTCCTCAGGCTGTCGCCGGTGAAGCAGGCGCTCATGAGCGAGACGCTCCGCTCGCGCTTCCTCGCCGCCATGCAGCAGGGCGCGACCAAGCAGGGGAAGGCCCGCCTCACCCAGATGTGACACGCGTGCCGGTCCATCCCATCCGCGGGCTCACTCCCGGCGAGGCGTTCCGGCGCCTGCGCCGGCGCGCACGGCCGTTCTGGCTCGACGCCGCCTCGGCGGCCGACGGCCTCGGCCGCTACTCGTTCCTCGGCTGCGAGCCCGCGGCCACGCTCGCGCTGCGCGTCGAGGACGGCGACCCCCTCGCGGCGCTCGGCGCGGCCGCCGCCGGGTCCGCCTACGACCCGGGCGTCGCCGGGCCCTGCCCGGTGTGGGTCGGCAGCCTCGGGTACGAGCTGCGCCGCTGGTGCGAGCGGGTCCCGAGCCGCG
>JACRCY010000022.1 GCA_016218785.1 Deltaproteobacteria bacterium | reverse complement strand
CGCGACGGTAGAAAAGCACCCGAGGCAAACGTGGGCGCAAACATGAGCGCTCCTGCGACAACGACGAGAAGCCGACTCCCGGAACTGTCAAACTCCTACTGCCACCCCGGCAGAGCCGGGGGGACTCTCGTGTTAGGCTAGCCCAGCAGCCCACGCTCCCGGTACCAGGCCACGGCGTCGCGGACGCCCTCGCGGGCCGGGCGCCAGGCATAGCCCAGCTCGCGCGCGGCGCGGGCCGACGAGTAGTACAGCTCCGCGCACCCGGCCACGGCCAGCCCTTCGCTGAACGGCAGCGGCAGGCCGAGGGCGCGCAGGGCGTCGCCGGCGCGGCCCCCGAGGCGAAGCGCCGTGGCCGGGAGCGTCGCACGCGGCGGCGGCCGGCCCACTTCCTCCGCGATCCAGGTGAACAGGGTCCGGTACGACACCGGGTCGCCACCCAGCTCGTAGCGGCTGCCGCGCTGACCCCGCTCCAGCGCCAGCAGGTGGCCCCGCGCCACGTCGTCCACGTGCACCACGGTCGTGCCGCCGGGCGGCGCGAGCACGAGACGGCCGCGCGCCCCCTCGCGCACGTAGGTGCCGGCGCTGAAGAAGCGGTCGCCGGGACCGAACATGGTCCCGGGGAGCACGCACACCGCGTCGAGGTCGGCGCGGGCCGCGGCCAGCACCAGGTCCTCGGCAGCCTTCTTCGAGTCCATGTAGCCCAGGTGCCAGCGGCCCCAGTCGAAGGCCGTGGACTCGTCGCCGACGGTCCCCGCGGGCGGGATGCCGAGAGTGTTCACCGTCGAGGTGTGCACGAAGCGGCGCACGCGCGCGGCGCGCGCCGCGTCCAGCAGCAGCCGCGTCCCCTCGACGTTGACCCGCACCTGTCGCTCGTAGAGCGACGGGTCGAAGGTCACCATGGCCGCCACGTGGAAGACCACCTCGATGCCTTGCACGGCCCTCCGGGTGGCGTCGCCGTCGAGCAGATCGCACGGCACGAACGAGCAGCCGAGGCCGTCGAGCGCGTCCGTGGGGTCGCCCGGCCGGCCGGTGGTACGCACCTCGTGCCCCGCCTCGCGCAGCAGCCGCGCGATCCGGCCGCCCAGGAACCCGGTCGCGCCGGTGACGAGCGCCTTCATCCGGACCGCCCGGACCGGTAGAGCCCCGCGGCGTTCACGCCGACCATGCCCGCGCGGCGGCTGCGGCCGTCACCAGACCGCGTACGAGTAGTTCGCCCGAATGATCTTGTCCCGGGTGAGGAGCTGGTCGCTTCCGACGGCCGCCTGCGCCGCGATGATGCGATCGAAAGGATCGCGCGTCCATTTGAGCTCGCGAGCCTTGGCGATCACTGTCGCGAACGTGCGTTCGCACGCCTTGAGATTCAACGCGGAGCGGAGGTGTTCGAGGACCTCCACCGCCGGCCGCTGGACCCTGCCGGTCTCGTAGAGGTACTCGATCTCGAGCTCGACCAACGGCGAGTAGAGCAGGAGATCGTGGCGGTTGATCGCCTCCTTGGCGCCCGTCGAGAGTTGCTCGGGGGCGCCGACCAGCCAGAGAACGACGTTCGTGTCGAGGTAGATCACGGCTTCCACTCGGCCGTCCAGTCGATGTGCTCGAGGGCCGCCGGATCCCCGACGATCAGACCCGGGATCGGCCGCAGGCGGTCGACCGGAGCGACGCCGTCGGCAGGAGAGATGCGGATCAGCTTCCCGTTCCGTTCCACCTCGACGGCACGGCCGCTCTCGAGCACCTGGTCGAGGATCCTATAGATATCCTTGCGCAAGTCCGTGGCCTTCATTGGCATGTCGCCTGGCTCCGCGCCCGTGGTTCCATTGTAGGCGGATACGTACGTACGTCAACTGTCTGTTGCACGTACGCCCCTCGTGGGAACCTGTGCTTCGCGGCTCGTGGCAGGCCGCGCGTCGTCGCCGTAGCGCAGGCCGTCGAGGAACCGCTGCACAGCCAGCGGTGTGGCGAGCGTGCGGAGCACCGTGCGCTCCCGGGCCGTCCACGGCTCAGGCGCTCGCACCGGGGCGCCCCTGCAGGCCGAACTGCGCGATGGCCTGCTCGGCGATGCTCCGGCCGATGCTCAGCGAGGCCGTGGCCGCGGGGGACGGCGCGTTGAGGACGTGGATCATGCGCTCGCCCGCGACGATGCGGAAGTCGTCGACCAGGGCACCGGTGGCGTCGAGCGCCTGGGCCCGCACGCCGGCACCACCGGGGCCGAGGTCGTCGCTCGTGATCTCGGGCAGCAGCGCCTGCAGCGCCTGCACGAAGGCGCGCTTGGAGAGCGAGCGATACATCTCGCCCAGGCCCATCCTCCAGTAGCGCCGCGCCAGGCGCCAGAAGCCGCTGTATCCGACGGTGGCGAGGACGTCGCGGGCCGAGAAGTCGCGCCAGCCGTACCCCTCGCGCTTCAGCGCCAGCACGGCGTTGGGGCCGGCCTCCACCTCGCCGCCGATGCGCCGCGTGAAGTGGACGCCGAGGAACGGGAACTCGGGGTCGGGCACCGGGTAGATTAGGTTGCGGACCAGGCGGCGCGCCTCTGGCCGCAGCGTGTAGTACTCGCCGCGGAACGGCACGATGCGCACGTCGGGCTCCGCGCCGCACAGGCGCGCCACGCGGTCCGACTGCAGCCCGGCGCAGTTCACCAGCGCGCGCGCGCGGCGGTCCCCGCGGCTCGTCTCCACGACGATCCCCTCGCCGTCGCGGGCCACGGAGATGACCCGGGCCCCGGTGAGGATCTCGCCCCCCCTTGAGCGCACCACGTCGGCGTAGGCCTCGGTCACGCGGCGGTAGTCCACGATCCCGGTCTCAGGCACGTGCAGCCCCCCACAACCCGCGGCGTGCGGCTCCAGGTCGAGGACCTCGCCGACGGCGAGCCGCCGCAGCCCCTGCAGGCCGTTGGCGACGCCGCGGCGCATGAGCTCGTCGAGCGCCGGCAGCTGCTCGGGGCGCGTCGCGACCACCACCTTGCCGCACACCTCCACGGGCACGCCGTGCGTCTCGCAGAAGCGGCGCAGCGCCCGGCGCCCCTCCACGCAGTTCCGCGCCTTGAGCGAGCCCGGCTGGTAGTAGAGCCCCGAGTGGATCACCCCGCTGTTGTTGCCGGTCTGGTGAGCCGCCAGCCGCCCCTCGGCCTCGACGATGCAGAGCGACAGCCGGGCGCGCTCGAGCAGCGCCATGCCCGTGGCCACGCCCACGATTCCGCCGCCGACCACGAGGACGTCCACGGTTCGCTTGCCGGTGAGCATGGGGGCCTCGGGAGAGCGCCGGCATCATACACCGGGCCGGCCCCTTCTTCCGCCCGTACCCGTTCCTGGGTAGTATCCCCCCGTACCGACGGTCACGAGGCACGGAGCCAGGTGCATCCATGACTGACATCATCCGGCGGCCAGGTGAAGGCGGGATCGCCGCGGTCGGCATCGACATCGGGTCGACGAGCGTGAAGGCGGTGGCGCTCGACGGCCAGGGGCGCGTCCAGGCGCGCCCCACGAAGTTCAGGGGCCTGGACGCGATCAGCACCAGCTACGACACCCGGACCTTCGAGTGCCAGCACTGCGAGAACCGGTGCGCGGTCTCCGTGGTGCACGTGGGCGACACCAAGGCCCACTTCGGCGACACCTGCGAGCGGTACACGGTGCGCGACGCCGGTCGCGATCCTCAGGCGCGGTCCGTACCCGACCTCTTCGCCGAGCGCGAGGCGCTGGTGCGCGGCTTCATCGACGACGACGACGCGGGCGCCGACAGCCGGCGCACGGTCGGCCTGCCGCGCGCTTCGACGCTCCACGAGTACCTCCCCTTCTGGGCCACCCTGCTGCGGGAGCTGGGGTTCGGCGTGCGGCTCTCGCCGCCGAGCAACTCCCGCACCCTCGAGCTGGGGAACCGCCACCTCCCCGCCGAGACCTGCCTCCCCATCAAGATGGTCTTCGGCCACGTGGCCGCCCTGCGCGACGCCAGCGTCGACCACATCCTGGTCCCGTCGGTCGTCACCCTGGACGACCCGACCCGCACGACGGGCCAGGTCTGCCCCTTCACGAGCGCCGTGCCCTTCATGGCCCGGGCCGCGATCGACGCCAGCATCCTCACGCCGCCGCTGATCCTCGGCCGGGAGTTCAGCCACTTCGCGGAGGAGATGGAGCCCGTCCTCGAGGAGCTGGGCGTGGCGCCGACGCGGCTGCGGGGGGCGTACGACGAGGCCCTGGCGGCCCAGACCGCGTTCCGGCAGGCGCTCCGGCTCCGTGGAGAGTCCCTCCTCGGCGCCGGCTTCACTCACGCCCTCGTGGTGGTCGGGCGGCCCTACAACCTCTTCGACCCGTACCTCAACCTCAACCTGGGCCGCCACCTGCAGCGGCTCGGTGTGCTCGCGCTCCCGCAGGGGTTCCTCCCCGCCGACGACGTGGACCTCACCGACCGCGGCGAGCGTCTCCCATGGCGCTTCCCACGCGACGCCATGCGGGCGGCGGTCTACTCTCTCGGCGACCCGCGCCTGCACACGCTGCTCGTCACCAACTTCGGCTGCGGCCCCGACTCCTTCGTGCAGAAGTACCTGACCGACGCGCTCTCCGACCGGCCGCCGCTGGTCCTCGAGTTCGACGAGCACCGCGGCGAGGCGGGCATGGTGACGCGCATCGAGGCCTACCTCGATCAGATCAGGGAGCAGCCCCCGGCGCGGCCGCGGCGCCCGGTGCGGATGCCCCGGCCGCCCGCCCGGCTCGATCAGGGGCCCTTCTACCTCCCCTACTTCGCGGACCACGCCTATGCCTTCGAAGGTGCGCTCCGCTTCCTCGGCGCCCGGGCCGAGGTGCTGCCGCTGCCGGACGCCGAGAGCATCGCGCTCGGCGAGGCCGTCGCCACCGGCAAGGAGTGCCACGCGTACGCGATCGTCGCGGGCGACCTGCTCCGCCTCGCCGCCAGGCCAGGGCCCCGGGAGCCCGCCACCTTCCTGTTCCACAGCACCCAGGCCCCCTGCCTCCTCACCCAGTGGGGCGAGGGCTACCGCATGACCCTGGCCGAGCAGGGGCACGGCCACCTCCGGGTGCTCGACACGGGCGGCGGCCAGGCCACCGTCGACCTCTTCGGCATGCGCGGCGTGACCCAGCTGTGGCGGGGCCTGGTGGCGACGGACCTGCTCATCGGCTGGCTGCGCGAGCACCACCGCGACCGGCAGGTCGCCGCGCCGCCGACCGGCAGCGAGCGCGCCCCGGGCCCGCGCGGGTGGCTCTTCGGCGGCTGAGCCCGACGCGTCAGTCGTTCTGCGGCGCCAGCTCCTGGCGATG
>JACRCY010000127.1 GCA_016218785.1 Deltaproteobacteria bacterium | reverse complement strand
GATCGCCCCAGGGGCAGCATCGTCGTGCATCGCAACTCCTCGATACAACCCAATTAGGTCATCGCCCCGGGGCCCGCAACCACCGGCCACTACAGGTGCTTTTTGCTCAGAGCGTCCGTAACTTGGTAAACTCGGGCTAGTCGTCGTAGTCGGTCTTGATCGACGTGCCATGGCGTCCCTTGATCTCCTTGGGGTCCTTCGTGCCAGGTGCCTTCGTGGGCTTGCGAACGGCCGGGGCCTTCCTGGCCACCTGTGGTGCGGCCGCTGGCGGCGTACCCTTCGCACGCGTGACCATCGGCGCCGCGACTGCTTGCCGGGCAGCGGTCGCGGCCTTCGCCGGCGGCGCGCGTGGCCTGGCCGAGCGAGCACCCCTCCAGGTACGGCATCACCATGAAGTGCGTGCCGTCGTCGGCGCGTCCGAAGTCGGTGGTCTCGCAGATGTTGGCGTGGCCGAGGCGGGCCGCGATCTGGGCCTCCTGGTAGAAGCGCTGCAGCGCCTGCGGGTTCTCGGCCCATTGCGGGTGCAGAAACTTGATGGCGACGCGCCGGCCGAGGAGGACGTGGGTCCCCTCGTAGACGGCGCCCATCCCGCCCTCCCCGAGGAGGCGGCCGACCCGGTACTTGCCTTCGAGAACTACCCCCCTCCGCCGGCATCGTCCCCTGCCCCGCGAGCGCCGGCTCGCCTACCTATGCCCTACCGGCCACCCTCGGACCGCGAGCCAACTCCACAAGTTACGAGAGTGACGCTCCGCACACCCGGAGCACAAGAGGATTCCATGCGCCGGGCGACTGAGCTGGCCCCGTGGCGTCGCCTCCGGTCCTGTCGCTGCCGACGTCCGGCCTCTCAGCGCAACAGGCGCTGCGCCAGCAGCTCCGGCAGGTCCCGACGCCCGTCCAGGACCGCGTGCACGTGGACGTCGCCGTCGACGATCTCGTAGATGATGCGATACGGTCGAACGTGGATCTCGCGAAAATCCGTCACCCCGACCCGCTCCAGCTCCGGCGGAACGTGGCCGCGGCGCGGCATCGTCTCGAGGCTGCGACACGCGTCCTCGAGACGCGTCAGCAACGCGTCCGCCCGCGCCACCGAGGCGGTGGCGCTCACGTACGCATGGAGCGCGACCAGATCGTCCTCCGCCTCCTGCGTGAGCAGGACGGCGACGCTCATCCCCGGTCACTCCGCTTCACCCGTCGACGGACGCGGCGAAACGCGGCGGCGAGCAGGGTCAGGCGTCCGGCACGCGCGCTCTTGCGGCTCTGCGCGAGGAGCCGGAGCATCGCAAGACTCGCCTGGAGCTCCTCGTACACATGAACGTCTTGGAGCACCGCCTTCGCTTCACCATTCAGGGTGATGACGACGGTCCGCCGGTGCTCCGACACGTCACGCATCACCTCGGCGGCGTGCGCCTTCAGGTAGCTGATGGGCTTGACGGCCTCGCTGAGCTTCATTGCAATGCCTCCCTTGCCGCCTGACCTTAATATGGTCCAAATTCAGGTCAACGGCAAGCGCCGCGGGCCGTCCGGCCGCCCGGGGAATCACCGCGCCGCGGCGAGCCGCACCTCGACCAGGGCGCGCCACGGCGGCGCGCCCGGCTCGCGGCTCACGCTCACGCCGCCGGCCGCGGCCACGTGGAGCCCACGCCACGCGCGCACGCTCATGCCCCCGCGTGCCTCGACCGGGACCGGGCGTCCCGGCCCCTGGGCGTCGCCATCCACGTCGAGGATCAGCGTCAGTCGCCGCCGCAGCGCGCGCGCCGGCAGGGTCCAGGCCGCGCCGAGGGCGAAGGTGAGCGCGGCGGTGTCGTGGCGGACGCCGTAGAAGACCGTGGGGGAGCGGAGGCGCAGGCCCAGGTCGGCGACGGCGAGCAGGCCACCGCGACGCCAGCCGCCGGCTAGCCGCAGTTCCCCCCACACGCTCCCGACGCCGGCGAACTGCGCCGCGTCGCCGGTGGGCGCCGCGATGAAGGGCGCGAACGCGAGCGTCAGCCGCCCCCCGCCGGCCGCGGCGTCCACCATGCTGGCCTTCAGGTGGAGGCGCGCATCGCCGCCGACCGTCGTGGAGAGCGGGCGGTCGTCGGCCACGCCGCGCAGCCGGTCGCCGGACTGGTAGAGCGTGACGGGCTGGGCCAGCCCCACCTGCAGGCGCCCGGTGACGCCGATGGCCGCCGCGACCTCCGCCGTGAACGCGCGCGCGACCGGGACCGCGACCGTCTCGCCCGTGAGCCCGTTGCGCAGCACCCAGGGCCGCCCCAGCGCCCCGCAGCGCGCCGTGAAGAACACGGCGCCGCGGGGGAGCGTCTCCCCGCCGTCGGCCGCGAAGGTGACGCCCGCGCCCGGCCGCAGCAGCGCGCGGTCGAGCGCGAGGTTGGTGTTCGTCTGCGCCCCGGCCCCGTTGGCAGTGCCCAGGAGCACCGTGGCGAGGGCTGCGGCGAGCGTTCCCCACCTTCGCGCGCCGAGGGCCGCCGCCATCAACGTGCCCGCGCGCGGGTGAAGGGCCAGAGCGCCTGCTCGTAGACCTTGTCGGCCGCGAGGTTCCGGTAGCGGTCGCAGCGCAGCCGCACCTGGGCGAGGCGGAAGAGGATCGCCTCCTGCCCCTCGCCCCGGCGCCGCGCCGCCTCCAGGAAGGCCTCGATGCTCGCAGACGCCTCGCGCGGGTGGAACAGGAAGGCGCGCGTGAAGCACAGCCGGCCGTGGAGGCCGATGATGCGCGCTTCGAACAGGTCGCCCGCCTCGAGGCCGGGCAGGTCCCGGTCGAGGTCCACGTCGAAGCGGCCGCCCCGCAGGAGGTCGAAGAGGGCGATGGCGGGCCCGTCCACCTCGATCACCTGCCACAGGCTCCACTGGGACCGGCAGAGCGCGCGCAGGCTGGCGGCGTCCTCGGCCGGGAGGCGGCCCCCCTCGTCCGCGAGGTAGCGCGCGGCCGGGACCGGTCCGTCGCCGAGCGGCCGCTGGAGCGCGTACCACTCGTGGAACGTATCGACGCGATGCTCGTACGAGCCCTCGTCGTCGTAGACCCGGCCAGCCCGCTCGAGCCACTCCTCGCGCGCGCGCACCACCTCGTCCTGCCAGCGCCCGGCGGCGAAGCGGGCGAGCACGGCGTCGAGGAGCGTGGCGACGCGCGCGCCGACCGAGGCGCCCGGCTCGGCCGCCGGCCCGGGCGCACCGCGACGCTTGCTCACCGCCGTCGCTCCTGACGCATGAGGGTGACGAACCGGCCGAACAGGTAGGTGGAGTCGTGAGGGCCGGGGGACGCCTCGGGGTGGTACTGCACCGAGAAGATCGGCAGGTCGGCGTGTCGCATCCCCTCGACCGTGCCGTCGTTCAGGTTGACGTGGGTCAGGACCGCCTTCCCCGCGAGCGAGTCGACGTCGACCGCGAAGCAGTGGTTCTGTGCGGTGATCTCGACCTTGCGCGTGGCGAGGTCCATCACCGGGTGGTTGGCGCCGTGGTGGCCGAACTTGAGCTTGTAGGTGCGGCCGCCGAGCGCGAGGCCGAGGATCTGGTGCCCGAGGCAAATGCCGTGGAGCGGCTTGCCGGAGCGGCACAGCTCGCGGACCGCCTCGACCGCGTACGGGACCCCGGCCGGATCGCCCGGCCCGTTGGACAGGAAGACGCCGTCCGGCTTCTCGGCGAGCACCTCGCGCGCCGGGGTGGCCGCGGGGACCACCGTGACGTGGCAGCCGGCGTCGCGCAGGCGGCGCAGGATGCCGCGCTTGGCGCCGAAATCGTAGGCCACCACGCGGAAGTCGACCGGCGACGTCTCGCCCGTGCCGGGGCCCCCGGGCGGCGGCCGCCACGACGCCTCCTCCCACTGGTACGGCGCGGCGCAGGTCACCTCGCGCACGAGGTCGCGGCCGCTGAGGCCCGGGCTCCGGCGCGCGCGCTCGACGAGCGCGTCGGCATCGGTGCCGACCGACGAGATGGCGCCGCGCATGGAGCCGGTGATGCGCAGCCGGCGGGTCAACGCGCGGGTGTCGATCTCGGCGACGCCGACGATCCCCTCGGCGCGCAGGTAGCCCTCCAGGGTGTCGCGCTGGCGCCACGAGGAGGCGACCGCGCTCGCCGAGCGCACGACGAACCCGGCGCACGCGGGGTGTGCCGCCTCGAGGTCCTCGGGGTTGACGCCGACGTTGCCCATCTCGACCGCGGTCATGAGCACGATCTGCCCGCGGTACGACGGGTCGGTCAGCACCTCCTGGTAGCCGGTGATCGAGGTGTTGAAGACGACCTCCCCGTCGGTCTCGCCGAGGGCGCCGAAGGCGACGCCGCGGTGGACCGAGCCGTCTTCGAGGGCGAGGATGGCTGGCGGCGCGGCAGCCACGTCACGCCTCCTCGTGGGTGAGGGTGCCGCCGCAGAGGGTGAGGACCGCCTTCCCGCGCAGCTCCCACCCCGCGAACGGGGTGTTCTTGCTCTTCGAGTGGAGCGCCGCCGGCGTCACCGTCCAGAGGCGGTCGGGGTCGATTACCACCACGTCGGCGGGGGCCCCGGGCGCGAGCGTGCCGCCGGGGAGCCCGAAGGCGCCAGCCGGGGCCACGGTCATGGCCGCGATGAGCCGGGCGAGCGGCAGTACGCCCGCCGCGACCAGCCGCAGGCCGAGCGCGAGCGCGGTCTCGAGCCCGACCAGGCCCGGGGCGGCCGCGCCGAGGCCCCCCTCCTTCTCGGCCGGCGAGTGGGGGGCGTGATCGGTGGCGATGCAGTCGAGCGTGCCGTCGGCGAGCCCCTCCCAGAGCGCGTCGCGGTCGTCGGCGCCCCGCAGCGGCGGGTTGACCCGCGTGCTGGTGTCACCCGAGGCGATGGCCTCGTCGGTCAGGGTGAGGTGGTGCGGCGTGACTTCGGCCGTGACCGGCAGGCCGCGGCGCTTGGCGTCGCGTACCAGCCGCACGGAGGCGGCGGCGGATACGTGGGCGACGTGGTAGCGGGCGCCGGTCAGCTCGACCAGCTCGAGGTCGCGCGCCACGATGACGCTCTCGGCTGCGGCCGGTTCCCCGACGAGGCCCGCGCGCGCGGCGACGGCGCTCTCGTGCGCGACCGCCTGCCGCGCCAGGTGCTCGTCCTGGCAGTGCTGGGAGACGGGGAGCCCGAGGGCCCGCGCCCGCTCGAGCGCCCGGCGCATGACGGCCGCGTTCATCACGCAGCGGCCGTCGTCGCTGAACGCCACCGCGCCCGCCGCCCTCATCTCGTCGAAGTCCGCGAGGACCTCCCCGGCGGACCCCTTCGTGATCGCGCCGATGGGGCACACCCGCGCCGCCCCGACCTCCCGCGCGCGGCGGACTATCGACTCGGTCACGGCGCGGCAGTCGTTCACGGGCTTCGTGTTCGGCATGCAGCAGACGGTCGTGAACCC
Organism: Deltaproteobacteria bacterium; assembly: GCA_016218785.1. GTDB lineage: Bacteria > Myxococcota_A > Polyangia > JACRCY01 > JACRCY01 > JACRCY01. The sequence goes on along the minus strand of JACRCY010000127.1, from coordinate 2,115 downwards.
CCCGGCCGCGGCCGCGCGGGTGCCCGTCTCGAGGTCCTCCTTGTGCTCCTGGCCCGGCTCGCGTAGGTGCACGTGGGGATCGATCAGCCCCGGTGCCACGATCCGCCCGGCGACCTCGATGACGCGGCAGCCGGCGGGAGCGTCGAGGCCGGGCTCGACCCGGGCGATGCGCCCGTCCTCGACGAGGAGGTCGGCCGTCCGATCGACCGAGCCGGCCGGATCGAGGACGCGGCCACCGCGCAGGAGGAGGCTCATTGCCGAGGAATACTTCCCGGGCCGGAGGTCGGAGTCAAGCGATTCGGCCGACCCGGCCGGGCATCTCAGGCCGCGTGCGAGCGGCGGGGCGGACGACGGGCAGCACGAATCCGTCGCAGCGCCGCGAGGTCGTAGAGGCGTTCACCGCAGTGCGGGCACTCCTCGACTTCGACGTCGCGCACGACGAGTTGCGCCGCACCGACCCGCGTAGTCACGTTCCTCGACACCCGCTGCATGCCACTGCGACCGCAGGTGGGACAGGAAACGGTCGGAGCCTTCCTCATGTGACACTCCGCTTGGACGAGACGAGGATGTAGAGCACAGCTACTTCTTCTTCGGCCCGGGCACGTGGTGCAGGTCGATGGTGAAGCGCTGCGGCTCGGTGGCCACGAAGCCGACCTCTTGCGGCATGAACCCCGTCGCGACGAAGCGCAGCCGCCGGCTGCGGCCGTCGCGGGGCACCGCGAGCGGGAACTTGCGCACCCGGTGACCGTCGAGGAAGACCTCGGCCTCGGCGGGCTTCACCTCGAGCACCACCGGGATCGTGGCGCCCGCGTCGGCGGCCCCCGGGGCGACGGGCGCGTCCGGGGCGAACCAGCCGCGGTAGAGCCGCATCGCGGGATGCCACAGCGCCGCGATGACCACGACCGTGATGATCCAGCCCAGGTGGCGCCGCCACTCGATGCGGCGAGGCGGCGGCTTCCACACGCCCGCGGTGGTCGGGCCGCGCATGCTGGAAGGGGGCCTGGCGGCGTCGGCTCGCGGACGCTCCCGGGGCCGTTCGGGCCAGAGCTCGGGCGGGCGGTCGTCGACCTTGACCTCCTCGACCGGCACCGGCAGCGACGCGTCGTCCGCTCCGAAGCTGGGACGGAGCGGCACCTCGGCGCCCGGGGCCCCCGGGCGCGCCTTGACCTCGTCCGCGTCCCAGGGCACCGCCTCGAGCGGCCGGTCGGACGGGAACTCCCACTCGGGCGCCCGGCGTGGCGCCGCCGCCGGCGTCGCCACCACCGTCGTCGACACCGCGTCGGCGCGGGGGAGCGTCGTCTCGCGCGTGTCAGAGGGCCAGCCGCGGCCGCCCCGCGCGCGCGGGTGCGGCTCGTGCTCCGGGGCGGCCTGCACCGGCTCCACCGGCACCTCCTCTGCCTGGGCCTCCAGGTCGCGGCGGAACGCGGCCGCGTCCTGGTAGCGCCTCGGGGCCTCGAGGGCCATGGCGCGCAGGATCACGGCCTCGAGGGCCGCCGGGACCTCGGGCGCGATCTCTCTGGGCCTCGGGTACTCCCCCTTGATGACCTCCATCATCACCGCGTTGTAGTTGGTGCCGACGAAGGGCTGCTCGCCCGTCACCATCTCGTAGAGCATCACGCCGGCGGCGTAGACGTCGACGCGGTGGTCGGCCTCCTTGCCGCGGGCCTGCTCGGGCGCCATGTAGTGGGGCGTGCCCATGACGAGGCCCGTCTGCGTGAGGCGCACGGCGTTGGGATCGTCGAAGCACCGGGCGATGCCGAAGTCCAGGATCTTGACGAAGTCCTCGCGGTCGAAGCGGCTGCAGAGGAAGACGTTCTCGGGCTTGAGGTCGCGGTGGACCACCTTCTGCGCGTGCGCCGCCTCGAGGCCGTCGAGGATCTGGCAGATGATGTCGATGGCGCGCGGAGGGCGTACGCGCCCCTCGTCGAGCACGTCGGCCAGCGTGCGGCCGGTGAGCATCTCCATCACCAGGAAGAGGAACCCCTCGGGCGACTGCCCCAGGTCGGTGACCTCGACGATGTGCGGGTGCCCGATGGCGCTGGCCGCCCGGGCCTCCTGCTCGAAGCGCAGCGTCATCTCCGACGACGACATCAGGTCGGGCCGCAGCAGCTTGAG
>JACRCY010000027.1 GCA_016218785.1 Deltaproteobacteria bacterium | reverse complement strand
CGACCAGCCACGCCAGGCCGATGCTGATGGGTGGGAAGATGAAGTGGAACCCGATCGTCACCGCGAACTTGATGCGTGCGAGCAGCAGCGCGTCCATGCTCTGGGACTCCGGGCTCAAGGCCAGGGCGGGCAGACCGGGCGGGCTCCCCTGCCCGGCCCCGGGAGGAATATAGCCGGAGCTGGGGCTCGCGCCAGCCGGCCCGTCATTTCCCGCGGACGAAGGCCTCGACCTTGTCCCGTTCGCCGGCCAGCACCAGCACGTCGCCCGCCTCGAGCGCCTGCTACGGGTGCGGCTCCATCACCCGCTCGCCGCCGCGCCCGCCGCCGGGCCGCCTGAGGGCGAGCACGTTGAGCCCGTACTTGGCGCGGAGCTGCGTCTCGGCGAGCGTCGTCCCCGCCAGCCGCGAGGGGAGCTTCACCTCCACGAGGGCGTGGCCCGAGGGCAGGCAGACCTCCTCCATCACGCCCGGCGAGGCGAGGGTCCGCGCCATGCGCTCGGCCGCCTCCACCTCGGGGTAGACCACCTGGTCGGCTCCCACCAGCGCGAGGATGCGGCCGCGTTGCCGGTTCGTGGCCCGCGCGATGATCCGCGGCACGCCGAGCTGCTTGAGCACCCCGACCGCCAGGACCTCCGCCTCGAAGCTCTCCTCGCCGAGGGCCACGATCGCGACCGCCACCTCCCCCACCCCGAGGGCCCGCATCGTCTCCTCGTGCGCGGCGTCGGCCTTCACCGCGCGGGTGACGACGTCCTTGATCTCCTCCACCCGCCCCATGTCGGTGTCGAGGACGAGCACCTCCTGCCCCGCCTCGGCCAGCGACACGGCCAGCTGCCGCCCGAACTGCCCCATCCCGATCACGACGAAGGTCTCAGCTTGCATGGAGCGTCCTCTCCGCTGATATGCTCACCGTGGCCACGGCGGCCTCACCCGACGACGACCTTCCCCTCGGGGTACGTGTAGTCGGCGCGCTGCGCCTCGCCGACCAGGAGGGCGATCGAGAACGGCCCGACGCGCCCCAGGAACATGAGCAGGATGATCGCGAGCTTGCCGGCCGCGCTCAGCTTCGGCGTGATGCCCGTCGACACGCCGACGGTGCCGAAGGCGCTGAAGGCCTCGAACGCCACGTCGCCGAGCCGCTTGTCCGACTCCACGATCAGGAGGAAGACCAGGATGACGAAGAGCACGAGCCCCGAGATCACGGCCACGCCGACGGCGCGGTAGACGTCGGTCTTGGAGATCGTGCGCGAGTGCATCTCCACGTCGGCGCGGCGCAGGATCATGGCGCGCACCGCCAGCACCAGCACCGCGAAGGTGGTGGTCTTGATGCCGCCCGCCGTGCCCGACGGCGAGCCGCCGATGAACATCAGCCCCATCCCGATGAGCAGGGAGGCCGGGTGCAGGCTCCCCAGGTCGACCGTGTTGAAGCCGGCGGTGCGGTAGGTGATGCTCTGGAAGATCGCCGCCAGCCCCTTGGCGTGCACCGGCAGCCCCTTCATCGCGCCCGACCACTCGAGGAGCAGGAACGAGACGGCCCCCACCGTGATGAGCACCCCGGTCGTGATCAGCACCAGGCGGCCGTGCACCGAGAGCGAGCGCGCACAGTGGCGCACGCCGCGGCGCCACGCCGACGGCCGCAGCAGCTCGGACAGGACGGGAAAGCCGAGCCCGCCGATGACGATGAGCGAGCAGATGGTGAGGTTCACCGGCAAGTTGCCGACGAAGCGCACGAGGTTGTCGGAGTAGAGCCCGAAGCCGGCGTTGCAGAAGGCCGACACCGAGTGGAAGGCCGCGTAGAAGACCCGGTCGCCGGACGCGAGGGGCGCTCCCGAGGGCCCGATGGCCATCGAGCCGTACAACGCCAGGGCCCCGAGCGCCTCGAAGGCCACCGTCATCACCAGGATGCTGTAGAGCGTGCGGCGGAACCCCGTGAGGGTGGAGTCCTCGATGATCTCCCGCATGGCGCCGCCCATGCGCGCCGACAGGCCGACCCGCAGCGCCATGGCGAGCGCGCTGGTGATGGTCATGATGCCGAGCCCGCCGATCTGGATGAGGATCATCACGACCCACTGGCCGAACCGGGTGAAGTGCGCGCCGGTGTCCACCACCGTCAGCCCGGTCACGCACACCGCGCTCGTAGCGGTGAAGAGCGCGTCGAGGAACCGCGCCCCCTTCCCGTCGGTGGTCGCGGCCGGCACCATCAGCGCGACCGTGCCCCCGAGGATGGTGAGCGCGAAGCTCAGCGTGAGCAGCGCCGTGGGCCGCGCGAAGAGCGCCGGCGCCACGCGCCGGTCGAGGAAGCGTGCGCTGACGTGGGCCACGAAGCGCCACAGGTTGCGCAGGGCGGCCAGGGCCCCGGCCACGCGCAGCACGCCGAAGGCCGCCGCCATCACGACGACGAGCACGACGGCCACGTCGCCCCACTGCCTCCTGGCGAACGAGCGGAGGCCGCGGCGGACCGTCTGGGCCACCACCAGCGCCACGGTGGCGAGCGCGACGGCGCCGTGGAGGCTCAGCGCCGCGAGGGCCAGGTGGCGGTGGCGCGTGAAGTCGACCAGGTACTCGAGCGCCAGCACCGCTGCCGACCCGACCAGCAGCGCCGTCGGGGGTCGCGGCGCGTCCAGTAGCGCCACGAGCCGCTGACGCAGCCCGGAACGCGGGCGCTCCCGCGAGCCTCCACCTGCGGTGGGCTCGGCCACGGGCGACAGGATAGTCCACCCCGGGCCCCGCGTAAAACTCCGCCCGCCTTCAACCTTCGACTTGCAGCCGTCGACTAGTTCCTGTACCTGAACACCCGGAAGACCGGCGTCGACGACAGCTCGAAGAGGAACCCGAACTTGAACGAGATGGAGCCGTCCTTCTCGACGAGCTGCCGCGGCGGGTTGGGGAAAGGCTGCGCCTCCTTGAAGGCGCGGACCGCCTCGTCGTCGAGGAAGTCGATGCCGCTCGGGTGGTCCACGTACAGGTCGGTGAGCTTGCCCTTGGAGTCGAGGTTGACCCGCAGGACCGTCAGGCGGTCCTTGAAGCCGTAGACGTTGCCGTTGGGGTCGCGGCGTCGGTAGGCCCGGTCGGGGTGCCAGTGGTCCGCGACGGCGCGCTTCACCCGGTTGAAGAAGCTGGCGTACTTCCACCGACGGGTGTTCAGCGCCGTGATCTCGCCCTCGTCGGCGTCCTTGACCGCGTCGACCGAGCCGCCGCGCCCGATGGCGCGCGCCAGCGCCTCCTCGCTGGGCGTGAGGTCCGAGAGCGTGAGCGGCCGCTTGGACCCGGGCGCGCCGGGCGCCACGGCCGGGCCGCCGCCGCCCGCGTTGGGCGTGCCGGGGTGCCGCGGCTGACGGGGCCGGAGGCCGTCGGGGGCGATGAGATCGTCGCTGGGCGTCTGACCCGGGCCCTTCATGCCGGGCGCCGTGCCCGACGACAGGGGGCGCATGGCGAGCCGCGGCGTGAGCGCGCCGGGCTTCGGCGTTGGGCCCGGCGGCGGCGGTGCCACCTGCGGCGGCCGGGGCTGGCCCCGCGAGCGCGCCTCGCCGGGCTGGGGCCGGGCCCCCTCGGGCTCTCCCGGGCGGCCGCGGTGGATGGTCTGCTTCTCGACGGACGAGTTGTACTCGGAGACGTACTTCGCCCTGGTCGGGACCTTCTCCTCGGACGGCTGCGGGATCTCCACCACCTGGCCGGGCGGGCGCGTCGCGTCTTCCTGCTTCTTGGCCTCCTCCTCGGCCTTCTTCTGGGCCTCCTCGGCCGCCACCTCCTCCTCGGTCTTCCCCTCGGGGGTCGTGCGCGGCGGCTCGAGCTGGAGGCTGGTGTCGCGCCCGAGCCCCTCGCGGGTGGCCGGCTGGAGGTCGTTCTCGCTGACGAGAGAGACCTCCATCGGCCGCTCGTCGGCGCGCGGCGGCCACAGCAGGTGGACGAGCAGCGCCGTCCCGGCAATGAAGCCGTGAACGAACACCGCCAGGGCCAGCCACGGAACGATCCCCGGCCCGCCGTGAGACTCGCGGTGCAGCATCCGGAACCTATCGCTCCCATGTTTGATTATACGGAGGCCCGCCTGGTCGGTCCACCGGCCTGTGAACGGCTCCGACGCGGGGGCGCCAGCCGGCCCAGGGGCATTCCCGAGTGCCTACGCCTGGTTGGTCTGCAATTCCCGGGTGGCCGAGGCGATCAGCGTCGCCGGGTCCTTGCCGCCTGCGGGGAAGTTGCTCGTCGCCACGCGGAAGCCGAAGCCCTCCACCTCGTGCGTCCCCGGGAACGGGAACTTGGCGAGGGCCTCGCGCAGCCGCCCGGCGCGCGACTCGCTGCCGGCGGCATCGCACATGGGGAGCAGCAGGAGGAAGCGGTCGGCCTCGGCGCGACCGACGACATCGTAGCGCCGCGACCCGAGGCGGAGTAGCTCGAAGACCATGCGCGCCAGCTCGGCGACCCGCGCGTGACCGTTGGTCGCCTCGTACGCGGCGAGATTCACCAGCCCCACGGCGATCACCGCGCACGGCAGCGAGTGCCGGGTGGACCGCGCCAGCTCCTCGTCGACGCGCGCGGCGAAGGCCGCGCCGGTGAGGGCACCGCTCTCGCCGTCGGCGGTGAGCTGCGCCCGCACGCTCTCCAGCTCCTCCCGGAGCGCGTGCGTGAGCATCTCGACCTTGGCCTCGATGAGCGTCTCCTTCTCGTCGAGGAGGCCCTTGAGCAGATCGTTCTTGACCCTCAGCTCGTCGACGAGCCGCCGGTTCTCGCGCTCCAGCTCCTGCTCGCCCAAGGCCCGCTTGACCTGGTCGACGAGGGTGGCCGCGTCGAGCGGCTTGGTGAAGAAGCGGAAGGCGCGCCCCTCGTTCAGCGAGGCGATGGCGGTCTCGATGTCGGGGTAGCCGGTGACCACGATGCGGATCGCGTCGGGGCAGTACTCGAGCGAGCGCTGCAGCAGCTCCGCCCCCGACATCCCCGGCATGAGCTGGTCGGTGATGATGACGTCGAACCTCTCGCGCCGGACCGCCTCGAGCGCCTCGCGCCCGCTGCGCGCGCAGGTGACGTCGTAGCCCTTGTGGAAGACGCGGACGAGGTACTCGAGGTTGTCTTCCTCGTCGTCGACCAGAAGGAGCCTCGGGCTGGGCGACATGACGACGGGGATCTTATCACAGGGCCGCGCCAGACACGAACTGCGCCCTGCCGGGCTCTCCGGTGGGGGGGCGACTTGCACGGGGCCCGGCGGGCGGCGATGATCGGGGCATGCGCCGCCCTGCTCCGCCGCCCGCCGCCCGGCTGGCGCTGGCCACGCTCCTCGGGATCGTGGCCTGTGCGGGCCCCGAGGGGGATACCTCGCCCCCCGGCAACGACGGCGGCCCCGATGCGCCCGGGGCCGAGGATGGCTCGACGCCGCCCGACGCGCGGCCCGACGCGCCCCAGGGCCAGTGCCAGCTCACCGCCCACGAGCGCAACCTCGACGTCGTGCCCACCGGCGCCGGGAACCACGCGCTCGCGTGGGACGGCAGCCGCCTGGCCACCGTGTACCAGGTCGAGCCCGGCTACACCGAGCTCCGCTTCGCCGCCTCCGACTCCTCCCTCGACTCGCTCGGGGCGCTGTCCACGTTCACCCAGGGCCTCGTCGACTGCTCCCTGTCGGTCGCCGGGTGCCACGGCGAGCCCGCGCTGACCGTCGACGGTGCGGGCGCCCTCACCCTCGTATGGGCCGGCTACGACCCGCCCCACGGTGCCGTCGGGCTCCACTTCGGGCACCTCGACGGCAACGGCGTGCTCACCGGCCACGCCACGCCGGCCGCGGGCGGCGCCGACCCCGTGGCGGCGCCCGCCCTGCGCGCCGCCGCCGGCACCTATCAGGTCGCCTGGCAGCAAGGACCGGCGGTGAAGGCCGGCACGCTCGACGGCACGGGGACGCCGAGCGGGGTCGCGTCGATCTCGAGCGCCGCGGAGACGGCCGAGCGACCGCACCTGGCGGTCGTCGGCGACGTTGTCGCCGTCCTGTACACCTGGAGGACCGGCACCGGCACGGCGAAGCTGGTGTTGCGGCTCGGCCCGACGGGCGGGGCGTTCGGCGCCGAGGTGGTCCTCGACCTCGGCCTGACGCGCCCGAAGGGCGTCTCCCTCCTCGATCTCGACGGCGTCCTCGCGGCGGTGATCGAGGCGGAGGCTCCGGCCGGCCACGGCTGGAGCGCCGCCTGGGTCGCCACGCTCGACCCGGCCACCGGCGCCCTCCTCTCGGGCCCCGACCCGGCGGTGCTCGCCGACGCGGTCGGCGGGGTGGTGGTCGACTCGGCCATCGCCACGCCCGGCAACGACATCGCCATCGGGGCCACGGTCTACGACTCGAGCGACGCGCGGGCCGTGCTCCAGCGGGTGAACCGCTGGGGTCAGACGCTCCACGCCGAGGTGACCGCGAGCGCCGGCCACGCGAGCATCGCGCCCGTCGGGATGAGCACTCGGGTGGCCTGGATGAACGACCGCTTCGCGGTCTCGTTCGTGGCGGCGCCGGTGGCCGACTCGGGGGTCCTGTACCTCCGGACCGTCACCTGTGACTTTTGACGGGCCACGGTGACGGGCTCGGAGGCCTACTTGCCCCTGGCCTCCTCTTCCTCGCGCAGCACGCGGCGCAGGACCTTGCCGATGTTGGTCTTCGGCAGCTCCTTGCGGAACTCGACCAGCTTCGGGACCTTGTAGCCCGTCAGCTTCTCCTTGCAGAAGGCCACGATCTCGTCGGAGGTCGCGTTCTGTCCTTCCTTGAGGACGACGAAGGCCTTGACGCGCTCGCCGGAGCGCTCGTCCTTCACGCCGATGACGGCGGCCTCGAGGACCTTCGGGTGCTCGTAGAGCACCTCCTCGACCTCGCGCGGGAAGATGTTGAACCCGCCGGTGATGATCATGTCCTTCTTGCGGTCGACGATGAAGAAGTAGCCGTCCTCGTCCATCTTGGCGACGTCGCCGGTGAAGAGCCACCCGTCGCGCAGCGAGTTCTTGGTCTCGTCGGGCCGGTTCCAGTAGCCCTTCATGACCTGCGGGCCCTTGATGATGACCTCGCCGGCCTCACCCGCCGCCACGTCCTTGGTGCCGGTGTCCTGGTCGACGAGCCGGAAGTCGGTGTCGGAGACCGGGATGCCGATGGAGCCGACCTTGCGCTCGCCCGTCAGCGGGTTGCACGACGCGACGGGCGTGGTCTCCGAGAGGCCGTACCCCTCGATGATCTTCGCGCCGGTGACCGACTCGAACTTCTGCAGCACCTCGACGGGCAAGGGGGCCGCGCCGGAGTTGCAGACCTTGATGCAGTCGACCTTGAACTCCTTGACCTTCGGGTGGTTGGCCATGGTGGTGTAGAGGGTCGGCACGCCCGGCATCATGGTCGGCTGCTCGTCGCGGATGACCGGCAGGAAGTCCGACAGGTCGGGCTTGGGCCGGGTCGGGAACAGGATGATCCTGGCGCCGCGGCGCACGCCGTGGTTCATGCACACCGTCATGGCGAAGCTGTGGTAGAGCGGCAGCACCGTCATGATCGATTCCTGCGGCGTGTCGCGCATCTCGCCGGAGGTCGCCCAGGCGAAGGTCTGGATGGTGTTCACCACCAGGTTGCGGTGGGTGAGCATGGCGCCCTTGGACACGCCGGTGGTGCCGCCGGTGTACATGAGCACGCCGAGGTCGTCGGGCTCCACCTGCACGGCCGGCGGCACCGGGTTCGACTGACCGATCAGGTCGCGGAAGCGGACGTAGTCACTGGTCGCCGGGACCGGGGTGAGGTCCTTCTTCTTGACCAGCGGGTAGAGGAGGTTCTTCGGGAACGGCAGGAAGTCGCTCACGCGCCCCGCGATGACCTTGTCGAGCCCGATCTCCTTCTTGAGCGCCTTCACCTTCGAGAGCGTGAGGTCGAGGTCGAGCGTCACCAGCATCGTGGCGCCCGAGTCCTTCACCTGGTGCGACAGCTCGCGCTCGGTGTAGAGCGGGTTCGTGGTCACGCAGACGCCGCCCGCCTTGAGCACGCCGTAGTAGGCGATGACCATGTGCGGGACGTTGGGCAGGAAGAGCGCCACCCGGTCGCCCTTCTTCAGGCCGAGGTCGGCGAGCCCACGGGCGAAGCTGTTCGAGTAGTTGAGCAGCTGCCGGTAGTTGATCTGCTTGCCGAGGAAGGACAGGGCGACGCGATCCGGGAACTTCGCCGCGGTGTCGTCGAGGAACTTGAACAGCGGCACGGCGGGGTAGTTCAGGCTCGGCGGTACGTTCTTGTCGTAGCGCTTGTGCCAGGTGCGCTCCTCCATGTCCCTTCCTCCTTCTCGGGCCGTGCGCGAGCAACGCCGCTACGGGGTGCGGAATGCCGCGGGGCCCCCGACCTCCGCACGACCGACGGGCGCATTATACGGCAACCCCTTTCTTTTGGAAGAGCAACGGGGTAGGAGCTATTCGCGCTGCCCCGTTTTCGCGCGCCAGCGACGCAAGCGATCGATATTGCAGAGGCGAGGCGCTTACAAGTTGCCGGAATTGACCAGGCACCTATGGCACTCAACCCCCTCGGAGAGGCTGATTCTTGGGGT
>JACRCY010000107.1 GCA_016218785.1 Deltaproteobacteria bacterium | reverse complement strand
GGCGGCAATGGCACCGGCGGCGGCACCACCGGCGGCGGCGGGGGCGGCGGCGGCGGGGGCGGCGGGGGCGGGACGGGCGGCGGGACGGGCGGCGGCGACGACTGCATCGCCGAGGCGAAGCTGATCTACGTGGTGGACGTGAACAACTCGTTCTCCAGCTTCGATCCGAAGAAGGTAGGCACGGGCACCAGCCCCTTCACCAGCCTCGGGCGGCTGGCCTGCCCGGCGCAGGCGCTGGCCACGCCGTTCTCGATGTCGGTGGATCGCAACGCCACCGCGTGGGTGGTGTACGACTCCGGCGAGCTCTTCACGGTGGAGATCAAGAACGCCCTGCGCTGCACGAGGACGACGTTCGCGCCGCAGGCGGTGTCGGGGACGACGGTGGCGAAGTTCGGCATGGGCTTCGTGTCCGACGCGCCGGGCTCCACCCAGGAGACGCTGTTCATCTCCGGCAGCTCGCTCGCGGGCTCGCTGTCCACCACGCTGTTCGGCACGCTGGCCCGCACGCCGCCGTACGGCATCACCGGGCTGGGCACGCTGACCGGAGCGCCGGAGCTGACCGGCACCGGCGACGCGAAGCTGTGGGCCTTCTTCCCCAACGTGACGCCGCCGAAGGTGTCGCAGTTGAACAAGGGCAACGGCGCGGCGCTGTCCAGCTTCAACGCCCCGGCGCTGGCGGGTTCGCCGACGGCCTGGGCCTTCGCCTTCTGGGGCGGCGACTTCTGGATCTTCCTCGAGCGCGACGTGGACTACTCGACGTCGGTGTACCGCATGAACGGCACCACCGGCGCGGTGACGAACGCCGTGCCGGACACCGGGCGCACCATCGTCGGCGCCGGCGTGTCCACCTGCGCGCCGGTGACGATCAACTGAACGCAACGACGTCTGCCTCCGCGGCGGGGAGCGGCCGGCACCCAGCGCCGGGTGGGGGGGGCCACTGCTCTCTCACTGCTCCTCGACGCGGAAGATCTGAGCCCCGCCCACGCCCCCGGGGCACTCGAAGCAACGGCCCCCGAGGAGCAGGACCTCGCCGGAGGGCAAGGTGAGCAGCTTGCCAACGTCGCGCTGGCGCGGCGGCTCCACTTGGAACCACTGCGCCGTGCGCGGGTCGAACAGCGCGGCGAAGGGCGGCTCGTCGATCTCCGCCGCCGCGCGCGCGACCAGCACGTACCGGCCGGCGCGGGCCACCATCAACCGCGACCCGAACGGGAACCCCAGGACACCGCCCTCGGCCCTGGCGGCGACAGGCAGCGGGAGCTCCGGCGCCTGCGTCCAGGTCCGTGTCACCGGATCGTAGAGCTCCATGAGGACCGTGCGGTCGCCGGCTACTCGCGGCGTGCCGAGCACGGCAACCCGGCCATCTTCCAACGCAACGGCCCCGGGCTCGAACTTCTCGAGCATCGCCGGTGCAACGTACTGCCACGCGTCCGCCGCGGAATCGTACTCGGCGGCGAGCCGCGACGGCCCGAGGCTCGCGGTGCCGCCCAACGCGAGCACGCGGCCGCTGGGAAGGACGGCGAACACTGCGCCGGCAAGGGACCACCCCGGCGACGCGGCGGCCGTCCAACTTCCAATGGAGGGATCGAATGACACGACCGGCGTCGGGGAATCGCCCACGACAGCAAAGCCGAGCACCTTCCCCGACACAGGCACCGCCAGGAGCCGCGCCGAGAATGGCGGGGACTGCTGGAGGGACCAGCGAGCGGCCGCCTCTTCGAACGTCCAGAGCCTGTCCCACTGGGCCTGGACCAGCACCCGGCCGTCGGGCAGCGACACGGCGTCGTACGCACCGACAATCCCCGCGAAGCGGGAGAGCTGTGACCACTGACCGCTCGCGGGATCGAACACCGGCGGCGGAGACGACGGCCGGTGGCGCGCGGTGTGTCTGACCGGCATGGCGAACGGCTCGCCACCCACCACGAGTACCCTCCCCGACGGCAGCACCGCCGCGACGAAGGCGCTGCGCACCGGCGGCGGCATAGGCTCGACGTCCCGCCACGTCCCGACCGGGGCCGCGCGGCGTGGGGCCTCTCCGCAGCCTGCGGCGCAGGCGAGCACGGCGGCCGCGAGGGCGAGGCGGGTCCGCATGACCGGGCACGATCATGCGCCAATGACGGTGCCGGCGCGAGCGCGGAGCGGCGCTGCCGTCAGTTCGGCACGCACACCTGGTTCGCGTCGCAGGTGAAGCCGAGCGCGCTGTGCGACAGCGCGCTCCAAGACGCGCCGCATCTGTCATGTCGCCTTTGCGGCGCGCATGTGGGGTGGACTCACGCGAAAACGCCGCCGTACTATCGTGGCCTGCTCTACCTCGGGGGTGGTGCATGGGCGACGCGACGACGAAGCGGGCGAACGCAAAGGGGGGGGGGGACGCTCCTTCCCGTCCTTTTCGCGGCGCTGAACGTCCTGGGGTGTGACGACACCGTGCCGGGGCCCATCGGTGGGCTTGTCGTCCTCGTGCGGCCGATTCCAGCGCCTGCCGCCTCGCCAATGAACGAGGTCGACCGCATCGACGTGACCTACGTGCGTGTCGAAGCCCTCCACCGCGCGAACCTGCTCGATGCGCCTGAGCGCAAGGTCGTGCTGGACAGCCACGAGCGGACCATCTCGGTCGTCAACGCCGCGGGCGCGGACGACGTCTTCGTGGCGCAGTTCCAGGTTCCGGTCGGCCACGTGTCGCAACTGCGGTTCTTCCCGAAGGCGGTGACGCTGCACTTCAAATCCGGCGCGTCGGTGCCGCTCGAGCCGGACTCGCCGGACCTGCCGAGTTGGGGCAACACCGGCTGGAAGCTCGTCCCGGCCGATGGCGTGCCGTTCGTGGTGCGCGAGGACGAGCTGAGCGGCGCGCGGGGCCTGATGGCCTTCGAGGAGCGTCTCGTTCGGCTCGGCCCAGCCAGGGCCCCTGCAAAGGGGTGGAAGGTCAAGCCGACACTCCCCGCAGAGCCCTTCCAGGTGAACCCCGGCGACGACGAGCCGGGCGTCTTCTTCGACCGACTCACCGTCGTCTTCCGCGAGGGCACCTCGGCGACACGGATCGCCGAGATCAACGCCCGCATCAGCGCGCGACTGCTGATCGCCCCCTCGCTCGGCACCTGGTACCGCGTGAAGCTGCCCGCCACGATCAACGCCGCGGACGCCAGCCGGTACTACCTCGACCAAGCCGAGGTGAGCGGGGTCATGCCCGCGGTCGACTTCGGGACGTTCCATTCGCCGGCGGACAACACCAACGCGGTCCAGACCGACCTCATCCACATGGCCGAGGCCTGGGACATCGCGCTCGATGCCGGGACCATTGGGCGGAGCACGGTGATCAGCGCCATCATCGAGGGAGGCGGGCTGGACATCGCGCACGCGGACATCTACCGGAACATCTGGATCAACCAGGGAGAGCTTCCTCTCTCGCTCTTCGACTCGAACGACAGCGGTACGATTGACGCCTCGGAGATCGCTCAGTACGACCTGGATCCACCCGGCGCGCCGGACGGCCTCATCACCATTCGCGACCTCGAAAGGCTGGATGGCGGCATTCGACCGACAGACGCCAACAGGAACGGTCGCGTCGACGGCTTCGATCTCGTCCAGCCTCTGCGAGACGGCGGCTGGGCCGACGGCATCAACGATGATCAGAATGGCATCTCTGCGAAGCTCGACGCCGGGTATGTCGACGACCTGGTGGGCTGGGACTTCTGGGACAACGACAACGATCCCCGGCCGACTGCGACCGTCGACCAGCACGGCACGGCCGTCGCTTCGATCATGGCCGCCGAGGGCGACAACGGCACCGGCATGGCCGGAATCGTCTGGCGGACTTCGGTCATCGCCGTCCGGGCCGCAGCGGGCCAGGAGACGCTGGCGGCGGAGATGTTTCAGCAGGCGGTCCGATACGTCGAGAGCATGAACGCGCAGGTCGTGAACGTGAGCCAGGGGTGGTCCTTCACCCGGACGGGCTACGACGTGCAGTGCGGCATCATGAACTGGCAGACGAGCCCACCTTCCGAGCCGAAGCCGTGGGACGCCGGCGTCCAGCAGGCCAATCGGGAGTATGCGGCGCTCTTCAGCGGCACGCGCGCGCTGTACGTATTCGCCGCGGGCAACAGCGGCCACTTCATCGAAGACGACCTGGTGGAGACGCTGCCGCAGGAGGCCGTCCTGCGAGCGATTCCGCAGAGAACCGTGGTGGTCGGTGCCGCCCGCGACGCAAACTCGAACGTCGCCACCTCGCACTATGGCTCGCCGGTGGAGCTGTGGGCGCCGGGCTGGCAGTGGAACCTCCCCACCTACGCGCTGCCGCAGAACGGGACCTCCTTCGCGGCTCCCGCAGTCGCCGGTGCGGCGGTCTTGCTGGCTTCTCACAACCCGCAGTTCCTCGGAAACGCCGCCGGACTGAAGCGCGCGCTGACGAACACCGCGGCCACGAGCGTCACCGTCACCTGCAAGCAAAGGAGCATCCCGAACCAGCGGCTGCTGAACGTGCAGGATCTCCTGGGGGCGCCGCCATGAGGCGGCCCACCTGGCGGAGCGCCGTAGCCCTGCTCGCCCTGGCGGCAATGACCGCCTGCAGGCCGCTCCCGGCGGACCCGCGGTGCAGGATCCAGCCGCCGCCTCGCAAGAGCTACGGGCAGTGCTTTGCGGAGATCGGCCACTACTTCGACCGCAGCAACTTCTGGTGTGTCACCGTCAGCGGGTGCGAGTGCGACGCGACCTGCAAACAAGACGAGTTGCCGTTTCGTACCCAGGAGGACTGCGAGGCGACGTGCCTTGGTTCGGCGCGCGATCAGCTCCCATGAGGCCCCGTGGACCAGCGGGTGGACGGTCCGTGGGCTTGTTCGCGCTTCTCGCTGTGGCGGCAATGACCGCTTGCAGGCCGCTTCCCGCGGACCCTCGGTGCAGGATCCGGCCGGTGCCCTATAGGGACTTCGGGCAGTGCTTCATGGCTCTCGGTTACGTCTTTGACGACCGCAACTTCCGGTGTTTCAACGTCCCCGGGTGCGATTGCGACGAGTCCTGCCAGCAGAACGAGATCCCCTTCCGTCAGCTCGCCGACTGCGAGGCGGCGTGCCTCGGTGCCCCGCGCGATCAACTCCCGTGAGGCGCGGTAGACCCGCGCTCCGCCACCGCCCTCGCTCAGTTCGGCACGCACACCTGGTTCGCGTCGCAGGTGAAGCCGAGCGCGCAGGTGTTGCCCGGGCCGCAGGCGCTCAGCGTCTGCAGATCCGCCGACGCGCCCGGCGCGCCCGGCGTGCCGGTGCTGGTGCCGCCCGGAGAGCTGCCGCCCTGCCCGCCCACGCCGCCGGTGTTCACCGCCGCCGAGGTGAGGAAGGTGTTGGTCGCCGCGTAGCCCGCCACCGGCAGGTTGAACCCCAGCACCGAGAACGACGGCCCGCCGGCGCCACCCCCACCGCCGCCGCCCGGCCCGCCGTTGCCGCCCTCGCCGCCCTTCCCGCCCACCGACGAGCTCCACCGCGCCTGCCGCCCGCCGAAGCCGCCGGCGCCGCCCTGCCCGCCCGCCCCACCGAAGCCGCCGTTGCCGCCCACGCCGCCCAGCCCGCGCTGGATGCGGTTGCCGGTCAGCGTCGGGCCCGCCGCCACCGCGCCGGACAGGCTCACCAGGATCCCGATCGACCCG
>JACRCY010000123.1 GCA_016218785.1 Deltaproteobacteria bacterium | reverse complement strand
TGGCCGAGACGAGGAGCTTGCGCATGATCCGGGCCGCCTTGCGCTCCTGGAAGCGCAGGATGGCCATGGCCTCGTCGATGTCCTTGCCGCGGATCATGTTGGCGACGATGCGCGCCTTCCGCGGGGACATCCGCTGGTACCTGATGATCGCTTTCGCGTCCGATTTCTCGCCCATGGCTTGCTCGCAGTTCGAACCGTAGCGTGCTACTTGGCCGGGGCCGCGGGGGCCGCTGCCGCCGGCGCGCCCGGCGCCGCCGGGGCGCCCGGCGCCCCCGGCTTGGCCGCCTTGCGGTCGCCCGAGTGGCCGTGGAACGTCCGCGTGGGCGAGAACTCGCCCAGCTTGTGGCCCACGGAGTTCTCGGTCACGAAGACCGGGATGAACTTCTTGCCGTTGTGCACCGCGAAGGTTAGCCCCACCATCTCGGGGATCACCGTCGAGCGGCGCGACCAGGTCTTGATGACCTTCTTCGACTTGGTCTTCTGCGCATCGAGCACCTTGGCGAGCAGGTGCTTGTCGACGAACGGACCCTTCTTGACTGACCGAGCCATTGCCTTGCCCCTAGCCCTTCTTCTCCGTGGGGGGACCACCCGGCGGCAGCTCCGCAGGCGCCCCAGCGAGCGTTGTCGCGCCGTCTCTGCGTCCCCCCACGCCCCCGCTCGGCACGCCGGCAGAGCCGGCCGCGCCTCGCCCACGGCGGAGAGACCTCGACTGCGGCGATACGCTCATCGTGCCTAGCCCTTCTTCCCGCGACGCCGCACGATGAACTTGGTGGTGCGCTTGTTGACGCGGGTCTTGAGGCCCTTCGACTTCTGTCCCCAGGGGCTGCACGGGTGCCGGCCGCCCGAAGAGCGCCCTTCGCCACCACCCATCGGGTGGTCGACGGGGTTCATGACGACGCCGCGGTTGTGCGGGCGCCGCCCCATCCAGCGCCGCCGCCCGGCCTTGCCGAGCTCGACGTTGGCGTGGTCCGAGTTGCCGATGGCGCCGATGGTGGCGCGGCAGTTCAGGTGCACCAGCCGCACCTCGCCCGACGGGAGGCGCAGGTGGCCCCAGTCGCCCTCCTTGGCCATGAGCTGCGCCGAGGTGCCCGCCGACCGCGCCAGCTGCGCCCCGCCGCCCACCTTCATCTCGATCGCGTGGATCGTGGTGCCGAGGGGGATGTACCGCAGCGGCAGCGAGTTGCCCGGCTTGATGTCGGCGTTCTTCGACGAGACCACCAGGTCGCCGACTTTGAGGCCGTCGGGGGCGAGGATGTAGCGCTTCTCGCCGTCCTGGTAGTGCAGCAGCGCCAGGCGCGCGGAGCGGTTGGGGTCGTACTCGAGCGCCGCCACCTGCGCCGGCACGCCCAGCTTGTCGCGCCGGAAGTCGACCACGCGGTAGCGCCGCTTGTGGCCCCCGCCGCGGAAGCGGCTGGTGATGCGGCCGTAGCAGTTCCGCCCGCCCGTCGACGGGCGCGGCTCGAGGAGAGCGCGCTCGGGCTTCTTCCCCGCGGTCAGGTTCGAGAAGTCGAAGCTCGACATCCCGCGCCGGCCCGGAGAGGTTGGCTTGTATTTCTTGATCGGCATTGGGTTCTGGCTCCTTCGCTCGGCGCTCCTCGACCTACACGCCTTCGAAGAAATCGACCGTCTGACCGGGCGCGAGCGTCACGATCGCCTTCTTCCACGTCGGCCGCCGCCCCCGCCAGCGGCCGAGGCGCTTCCACTTGCCCCGGCACACCTGGGTGCGGACCTCGAGCACCTGCACGTTGAACAGCTGCTCGACGGCCTGGCGAATCTCGACCTTGTTCGAGTTCATGGCGACCTCGAACAGCAGCTTGGACGAGAACTCCCCGCCCTCGGCGGGCTCCTCCGGCCGACCGCCCTTCTCCTTCAGGGTGGTGCCCTTCTCGGTGAGCAGCGGCCGCTTCACGATAGTGGCGGGTGACCGCATGTTACGCCTTCCTCATGGGGGGACCGCCCGGCGGCAGTTCCTCCCGGGCTCCGTCCTCGCTGACCGGGCCGTCCCTGCGTCCCCCCAGACCCCCGCTCGGCGCGCCGGCCAAGCCGGCCGCGCCTCGCCCCCGCGCCATCAGGGCACCCTCGACGACCTTGGCCGAAGGCGCCGTCAGCACCAGCACCGGGTAACGCAGCACGTCGTACACGTTGAGCCCCTCCGGCGGCAGGAACTTCGCCGACGGCAGGTTGCGCGCCGACCGCTGCAGGTTCAGGTTCGCCTTTTCGTCCACGATGAGCGCCGCGGGGGCCCCCACCGCCTGGAGCACCTCGGCGAGCCGCTTGGTCTTCGCGGCCTCGAGCGCCAGGGTATCGACGACCACCAGCCGCTGCTCCTTGAAGCGCAGCGACAGGGCCGAGCGCAGCGCGCCCTTGCGCACCTTCTTGGGCACGTCGTAGGAGTAGTCACGCGGCTTGGGCGAAAAGACCTTGCCGCCGCCCACGTGCCCGGCGGCCCGGGTCGAGCCCTGGCGCGCGCGGCCGGTCCCCTTCTGCCGGAACGGCTTGCGCCCGCCGCCGCGCACCTCGTCCCGCCGGAGCGTCGAGTGGGTGCCGGCGCGCTTCGACGCGCGCTGCTGGTTGACCACCTCCCACAGGAGGTGCTCCTTCACGTCGACGGAGAAGACCGCGTCGTCGAGCTCCAAGGAGCCGACCTTCTCGCCGTTCTGGTTGACCACATCGACCGTCGCCATGTCTGCACCGTATGAGGCTGTAGGCTGTAGCCGGTAGGCTGTAGCCGGCGGCTGGAGGGTTCTGGATTGTTCCAGCCTCCAGCCTTCAGCCTATGTCTTTATCTCCACGTCCACGCCCGCGGACAGGTCGAGCTTCATGAGCGCATCGAGCGTCTGCTGCGTGGGCTCGAGGATGTCGAGCAGCCGCTTGTGAGTGCGGATCTCGAAATGCTCACGGGACTTCTTGTCCACGTGTGGCGAGCGCAGCACGCAGTACTTGTTGATCTTGGTCGGCAGCGGGATCGGCCCCGCGACCTTGGCCCCGTACCGCTTGGCCGTGTCGACGATCTCGCCGGCCGACTGGTCGAGGAGCTTGTGATCGTAGGCCTTCAACCGGATGCGAATTCTCGGCGTCTTCATTCGACTTCTCCCGAGAGGGCGGCGACCTCGGTCTCCCGGGGCCGCCTCACCCACCTGGTTACTCCAGAATCTTCGTCACGACGCCGGCGCCCACCGTGCGGCCACCCTCGCGGACTGCGAAGCGGACGCCTTCCTCGGCGGCGATCGGCGTGATCAGGGTGATCTCCATCTGGATGTTGTCGCCCGGCATCACCATCTCGACGCCCGCCGGCATGGTCACGACACCGGTCACGTCCGTGGTGCGGAAGTAGAACTGCGGCCGGTAGCCGTTGAAGAACGGCGTGTGGCGGCCACCCTCCTCCTTCTTGAGGACGTAGATCTCGGCGTTGAACCGCTTGTGCGGCGTGATCGAGCCGGGCTTGGCCAGCACCTGGCCGCGCTCGACCTCCTCGCGCTTGATGCCGCGGAGCAGGCAGCCGATGTTGTCGCCGGCCTGACCCTGGTCGAGCAGCTTGCGGAACATCTCGACGCCGGTGACGACCGTCGACTTGGTCTCACCGAAGCCGACGATCTCGATCGGCTCGCCCACCTTGATCACGCCGCGCTCGACGCGGCCGGTAGCCACGGTGCCACGGCCGGAGATGGTGAACACGTCCTCGACCGGCATCAGGAACGGCTTGTCGGTCTCGCGGACCGGCTCCGGCACCGCCTCGTCGATGGCCTTGACCAGCTCGAGGATCGACTTGCAGTTCTCGCACTCGTCCTTGCCGCAGCCACAGCGGAGGGCCTTGAGGGCCGCGCCGCGGACGATCGGGATGGTGTCGCCCGGGAACTTGTACTTGGTCAGCAGCTCGCGGATCTCGAGCTCGACGAGGTCGAGCAGCTCGGGATCGGAGTTGATGTCGACCTTGTTCAGGTAGACGACGATCGCCGGGACGTTGACCTGCCGCGCCAGCAGCACGTGCTCGCGGGTCTGCGGCATCGGGCCGTCGGCGGCCGACACCACGACGATGGCGCCGTCCATCTGCGCCGCGCCGGTGATCATGTTCTTGATGAAGTCGGCGTGCCCGGGGCAGTCGACGTGCGCGTAGTGCCGCTTCGTCGACTCGTACTCGACGTGCGACACCGCTATGGTCAGGATCTTCGTCTCGTCACGGCGACCCTGAGAGATGGACGCCTTGGCCACCTCGTCGTACGACTTGAACGTCGCCAGCCCGCGCGCGGCCATGACCTTCGTGATCGCGGCGGTCAGCGTGGTCTTGCCGTGGTCGATGTGACCGATGGTCCCGACGTTGACGTGGGGCTTGTTGCGAACGAATTTCTCCTTGGCCATCTTCCGTCTCCTTTAAGGGGGGGACGTGCCGTCCCCCCTCGCGCCGGCGGAGCCGGCGCGAGCCTCCCCCCTACCGCGCGCTCCCCGCGCGATGGGGGCCGGAACACCTGTACCTCGTACCTTTCCTCATTTCGTTTGCCGCACCGCTCTGCCTACCCGACTCGCTGCTCGCTGCTCGCTGCCCCTACAGGCCCTTGATCTTGGCCACGATGTCCTCGGCGATGTGGGCCGGTACGGGAGCATATCGCTCGAACTGCATGGTGAAGGTGGCGCGCCCCTGGGTCTTGGAGCGCACCACGGTCGCGTAGCCGAACATCTCGGAGAGCGGGACCTCCGCGCCGATGACCTGGATGCCACCGCGCGGCTCCATCCCCGTCACCTTGCCCCGCCGGGCGTTGAGGTCGCCGATCACCTCGCCCAGGTACTGCTCGGGCGTGATCACCTCGACGCCCATGATGGGCTCGATGAGGTTCAGGTCGCTCCGCTTCGCTGCTTCCTGGAATGCCATGGAGGCGGCGATTCTAAACGCCATCTCAGAACTGTCAACCTCGTGGAACGATCCGTCCAGCAGGGTCGCCTTGACGTCGATCACCGGGTAGCCGCAGAGGACGCCCCGCTCCATGGCCTCGGCGATCCCCTTCTCGACCGCGGGGACGTACTCCCGGGGGACCGCGCCGCCGACGGTCGCGTTCTCGAAGATCAGGCCGGAGCCGGCCGCCGCGGGCTCGACCGCGAGCCGGACTCCCGCGAACTGCCCCCGACCGCCCGTCTGGCGTTTGAAGACGTGGTGGACCTCGGCCTTGCCGAAGATCGCCTCGCGGTAGGCCACCTCGGGCTTGCCCACCGCGGCCTCGACCCTGTACTCGCGGGTGAGGCGGTCGACCAGGATCTCGAGGTGCAGCTCGCCCATCCCCGACAGGATCGTCTGGCCGCTCTCCTTGTCGTTGTGGACGCGGAAGGACGGGTCCTCGGAGGCCAGCCGCGCGAGCGCCGAGCCGAGGCGGTCCTCGTCGGCCTGCGACCGCGGCTCGATCGCGATGGAGATGACCGGCTCGGGGATCTGCAGCGACTCGAGCACCACCGGGTGGCCCTCGTCGCAGAGCGTGTCGCCGGTGGTGGTGATGCGCAGGCCCACGGCCGCGCCGATGTTGCCGGCCTCCACCTGCTCCACCTGCTCGCGCTTGTTGGCGTGCATGCGCAACAGGCGGCCGACGCGCTCGCGGCGCCCCTTGGTGGCGTTGTAGACCGAGGAGCCCGCCTCGAGCACGCCCGAGTAGACGCGGATGTAGGTCAGGTCGCCGTGGCGGTCGGCCATGATCTTGAAGGCCAGGCCGCAGAAGGGCTCCCGGTCGGAGGCGGGGCGCACCGTCTCCTGCGCCTTCGGATCCAGCCCCGTCATCGGCGGGATGTCGGCGGGCGACGGCAGGTAGTCGACGACGGCGTCGAGCAGGGGCTGCACGCCCTTGTTCTTGAAGGCCGCGCCGTAGAGGACCGGCACCGCCTGATGGGCGATGGTGGCCCGGCGGAGGGCGGCCTTGAGCTCGTCGGCGCCGACCTCGACGCCCTCCACGTAGCGCATCATGAGCCTGTCGTCGGCCTCGGCGATCCGCTCGATCATCTCCTCCCGGGCCGCCCGCGCCGTGGCGGCGAGGTCGGCCGGGATCTCCTCGTCGTGGAAGCTGGCGCCGAGGGTCTCCTCGTCCCAGATGATGGCGCGCATGGTGAGGAGGTCCACCACGCCGACGAAGGTCTCCTCGACGCCGATGGGGACCTGCACCGGGATCACGTGCGCGCGCAGGTGCTCGCGGATCTCGCGCAGCGCGCGCGCCGGGTCGGCGCCCATGCGGTCGAGCTTGTTGACGAAGGCGACGCGCGGCACGTGGTAGCGGTCGGCCTGGCGCCACACCGTCTCGCTCTGCGGCTCGACGCCGCCGACCGCGCAGAAGACGGCGACCGCGCCGTCGAGCACCCTGAGGCTCCGCTCCACCTCCATGGTGAAGTCGACGTGCCCCGGCGTGTCGATGACGTTGATGCGGTGGTCGCGCCAGTAGCAGGTGGTGGAGGCGGAGGTGATGGTGATGCCCCGCTCCTGCTCCTGCTCCATCCAGTCCATCTGGGTCGAGCCGTCGTCGACGTCGCCCATCCGGTAGGACACACCGGTATAGTAGAGGACCCGCTCGGTAGTCGTGGTCTTCCCGGCGTCGATGTGCGCCATGATCCCGATGTTCCGGGTGCGCTCTATGGGAAGCTCGCGTGCCACTCGTGCCGTGCCCTGCCCGGTCGCCGCATGGGGCGACCAGGCCCTCAGTCCTGCGATGTCGGTGGGCCGCGAGGGGTCAGGATTTGCTTCGGTGGGGAGCAAGGAGCGACGATTCCTCGTTTCTCCGTGCTGACCAACGCCGCGTTTCCGAATCCCTGCTGCCCGGTCTCCTTCAGTCCCTCGAACCGTCTGCTCTCGCCGGGCCTAGCGGGTCGCGCCTGGCGCCCGCCGGTTCCCCGGCGCCCCGCAACCTCCGGCGCGGCCGTGCGGCGCCGAAGACGGGTGATCGATCACCAACGGTAATGGGCGAACGCCTTGTTCGCCTCCGCCATCTTGTGCGTATCCTCGCGCTTCTTCACCGCGTTGCCGCGGCCGGCGGCGGCGTCCAGGATCTCCGCCGCCAGCTTCTCCTGCATCGTCTTCTCGCCGCGGGAGCGCGCGTAGCTGATGAGCCAGCGCATCCCGAGCGCCGACGAACGATCCGGACGCACGTCCACGGGCACCTGGTAGGTCGAGCCGCCCACGCGCCGCGACTTGACCTCGACCTTCGGCCGCACGTTCGCCAAGGCCTTGTCCCACACCTTGACGGGGTCGTCCTTGGCCTTGGCCGCGACGATGTCGAAGGCCTTGTAGACGATCTGCTCGGCGATCGCCTTCTTGCCCCGGGTCATGATGCCGTTCATGAACTTCGTCAGCCGACGGCGAAGCTCGATCGGCTGGTCCGTGAACTTGGGATCCGGGAGGACCTTCCGCTTCGGCACTTCACCCTTGCGCGGCATGCTGGCTGCTCCCTTTACTTGGGCCGCTTGGCGCCGTACTTCGAGCGCCCCTGCCGCCGGTTGGTGACGCCGGCTGCGTCGAGCGTGCCGCGGATGATGTGGTAGCGGATGCCCGGGAGGTCCTTCACGCGGCCGCCGCGGATGAGGACCACCGAGTGCTCCTGCAGGTTGTGCCCCTCGCCCGGGATGTAGGTCGTGACCTCCATGCCATTCGTCAAGCGCACGCGGGCCACCTTGCGGAGCGCCGAGTTCGGCTTCTTGGGCGTGGTGGTGTAGACGCGCACGCACACGCCGCGCTTCTGCGGGCTGCGCTGCAGGGCCGGCGCCGCGGTCTTGTGCCGCGGGGCCTCGCGCCCGGACTTGACGAGCTGGTTGATGGTCGGCATCAGCACTCCTACCTACGCTCCTAAGCCACCGAAGTTCCACGAGAAGTTGGGTGGCAGGACAAACGAATCCCGGGAAAAGCTCGGGTAGTATAGAGGTATCGCCCCGCCTGTCAAGCGTTTTCTGGCGGTCGGTAGGCCGGGGTGGATCAGCGGGGGCGTCGGCGGCGGGCCGCCGGCTCGCGCTACCGCCCGCGCAGCCGGAACACCTGGTGGCTGGGGAAGTCGGTCGCCGGGTAGCCGCTGCTGCGCGTGCCGAGCACGGCGCCGGTGGTGGCGGCCCCGGCCGCCACGGTGCCGGCGATGGCCCAGACCCACCACTTCGTGTACCACCGCCCGGGCCGCGCCTCGCGGGTCACGAGGAACGCGAGGGGCATTCCCTCGCTCCCCAGGCTGTCCACCGTGCCGCCGTGCTCGTCGAGCGCCACCACGTAGTACTCCACGCGGTACGGCTTGCGGCTGTCGCGGAGAAAGGCGGCGGTCAGCGACACGGCGCCCTGGCCGCGCGCCAGCACCTGGCGCTCGAAGCGCGACTCTGCGGCGCGGCGGAACAAGAACTCGAGGTGGTGGATCATCTTCAGCGGATCGGACGGCACGGACACCGGGATCGCGAGCGGCGTCGCCGGCGGCACGCGGCCCGGCGGCAGGTGCTCGATGCGCAGGCGCTCGCGCCCCTTCCAGAACTCCTTCGCGGCCGCCAGGGCACGGAGGGTGCGCGCGTCGGCGTCGGCCGGCAGCTCACCCTGCGGGTCGAGGGCCAGCCACCGCTTGAACGCCTCGGTGGCGCCGGCCTCCTCACCGGTCAGCGCGGCGGTCTGCCCGAGGAGCCGGAAGATGGTGACGAGGTGCTCGCGCCGGTTGCCCTTGCCCTGGAGCGCCTCGGTCAGCGCCGTCAGCGCCGCCCCGTAGTCCTGCGAGTCGTAGCTCCGGCGCGCCTCCTTGAGCTTGGCGGGCTCGGGCACGGCGAGCTCGGCGCGCATCTTCTTCTCGAAGTCCTGCTGCTGCTGCTCGAGGGCGCGCATGATCTGCTCGAGCACGGGCTTCTGCGGCGAGTCGGGCACCTCGCGCAGGTAGGTCTGGAACACCTCGCGGGCCGCGCGCAGGTGCTCGACCTTCCCGTCGAGCGCGTACTGCTTGCGGTGCGCCTGCCCCAGGTTGTAGAGGAGCGCGGGCTTGGGCACGAGCGCGTACGCCGCCTCGTACTCGGCGATGGCCTTGGCGAACTTGCCCACGCGGTAGGCGGTCTCTCCCTCCTCGTAGTGCTTGCGCGCCACGCCGTCGACTTGCTGGTCGATCTCGGTGATGAAGCCCTGGACCTTGCCGCGCAGGGGCGTCTTGGGTACCGCCGCGAGGAACTCCCGGTAGCGATCGCGCGCCGCCCGCAGGTTGGCCACGTCGCCGTCGAGGTCGTACTGGCGGCGGTGGGCCTGCGCGATGTTGTAGAGCATGAGCGGGCTCTTCGAGAGGCGATGCGTGGCCTCGTAGCCCTTGATCGCGTCCTTGAACTGGCCCAGCTTGTAGGCGGTCTCGGCGGCCTCGAAGTGCTTCTTGGCCTCGGCCATGGGGTCGTACTGCGCCACCGCGGCCCGAGCGAGCGCGAGGAGCACGAGCCCGACGAAGAGGCGCCTCACCATGGCTTGAGGGTCTCGTCGGTGCTGGCCGGTTTCTTGGGCGTCTTGGTCTCGGGCACCAGCTTCTGGGTCCCGCCTTTCGTGCCGGCGGCGCCAACGGCCGCGGCCGCGGCCGGGCGGCCACCCCCGGCCCGCTTGAGCGCGAAGGTCTCGGTCTTCGTCTGCCCCGCGGCCACGGTCACGCTCCGCTCCTCCGCCTGGCGCCCTTCGGCCTCCACGCGCACCTGGTGCGAGGCCCCTGCCATCACGCCCACGACGGTGACCTTGGCCCCCCGGCCGGCCTCCTTGCCGTCCACGGTGACGACCGCGTTGGCCCGGCCGGTGACGATCGTGAGCGTGCCCTTCGGCAGCTCGACCTTCACCTGGGCGCCGGGCTGGCTGCTCGCCACCGCCAGGCCGCCGGGTGCGGAGGCAGGAGTGGCCGGCCGCGAGGCAGCGACCGCCCCGGCGGCGCCCACGCCGGACGTGGAGGGTCCGGTCGCGGCGACCGGCACCGGAGCCTTCGCCTTGTCCCCCTTCCCCACGAACGCGAGGAGCCCGAGCGCGACCCCGCCGGCCAGCACCACGAAGCCGACGGCCAGCAGCGCCACCGGGACGCGGCGCGGCCGCGGCGCGGCCGCGATCGAGGGAACCGCCGCCGTGGCGCCGACGGCGGCGGGGAACGAGGGCGGGGCCGCGGCCGCCATGGCCGCGAT
>JACRCY010000122.1 GCA_016218785.1 Deltaproteobacteria bacterium | reverse complement strand
CTCGGGCTGCTCTCCTCCTTCATCTTCGGCGGCCTGAGCTTCGTGGGCTTCATCATCCTCGCCGTCGTCCTCTGCGGCGGGCCCATCGGCTGGGGGCTGTCGTACTCGAACGGCTGGTTCTGGTACAGCTCCCCGGCGGTCATCGTCCACACCGACTGCGGCATCGGCTTCGTCGCCGACTGCGACTGCGGGGTGGTGGGCGACTGCGACTGCGGCGGCGACTGTGCCGGTGACTGCGACTGCTCGTCCGACTGCTCCTCCGACTGCTCCTCCGACTGCGGCGGCGGCGACTGGTAGCGGCCTCCTCGCGGACACGACCTCCGCGGCGCACGACCTGCGACAGCCCATCCGGCCCTCGCGGCGCCGCCACCGGCGCCCGCCGCGGCGCCACGACCGGCGCCGGCAACCACGCCCGCTTCGCCGACCGGCTCGGCACCCTCACCGAGCTCCCGGCACCGCCTCGCGCAGCACGAAGTCCAGCGCCGCGAGCTCCAGGATCCGCGGAATCATCGCCTGGAAGATCTCGCAGTAGGGCGACACGCCGCCAGCGCCTGCGCCCGCGCCGGGCGCATCCGGCGGGCCCGTGCCGTTGGCGCCCCCGCCCGGCTCCTCGCGACGGACGAGCAGGAGCGGACAGCCGCCCGCGCAGGCCTGGTGGAAGGGGCACTCGCGGCAGGTCGCGCAGGGCTCCCCGCGCCCGAGGCGCGCATCGCGCGCGGCCGTGATCAGGTCCTCGCCGTCGCCGGGCTCGCGCCCGGCCGTCGTCAACAGGGCCTGGCACGCCGCCGCGCGGCCGTCGTGCCCCACCGCGAGGTGCGTCTCGCCCGCGCCGCAGGCGCGCCGGATCGGCCGCAGCAGCGACAGGTCGCACAGCTTGTGGCGCTCGATGAACCGGTAGCCGAGCGGCAGGCGGGCCTCGACGCGCGCGTAGAGGTCCATCAGGGCGCGCGCGAGCGGATCGTCCGCGAAGCGCCGCGCGCCGGTCCGCAGGTCGCGCTCGATGCTGACGCGGAAGCCCAGGCCGCTCTCCATGAGGAAGTCGCCGAGCGCCCCGAGGCCGGCGGCGTTGTCACCGGAGAGCGTCACGAGCACGTAGGGCTGGATGCCGCCGTCGACCAGGCGCTGGAGCCCCTCGCGCACCCGAGCGAAGCTGGGCAGCCCCTTCGGCCCGGGCCGCACGCGGTCCTGCACCTCGCCGATCCCGTCGAGCGACACCGACACCACCGCCGGCAGCGAGCGCAGGAGGCGCACCACGCCGCGGTCGATGCAGGTGCCGTTGGTCAGGAAGACGAATCGCGTCTCCACGCCCGCCTTCTTCAGGACGTCGCGCCAGCGCGGCGCCACCTGCTGAAGCCATGTACGCCGCAAGAGCGGCTCGCCGCCCGCCACCTTGATCTCGACGGTCTTGAGGTCGCGCGCAGCGCAGGTCGCGAGGAGCCGCGCCAGCGTTCGCGCCGCCACCTCGTCCGACATCTCGCCGGACGAGGTGTCGATGTAGCAGTGGGGGCAGGCCAGGTTGCACGCGTTGGTCACGTGCCACCAGACGCTGAGGCGGCGCTCGGGCTCGGGCCGCGGGAAGGGCGGGCGCCCCGACCACGGCGGCACCAGACCACGGCTCACGAGGGTGTCGAGGATCGACGTGGCGCGGTCCTGCGCCACCCCCGCGTCGCGCGCCGCCTCCGCCCAGGTTCGCGTGCCGTCGAGGCGGGCCACCAGGGCCGTCGCCGCGCAGCTGAGCACCGTGGGCCCGCCGCGCGCGGCCGCGCTCCACAGCCACGTCCGGCCCCGCACCTCGCCGTGCAGCGTGCGGGCCCCGGGCGCGGGCCGCCACGTGTCGGGGAGATCCGGCGTGGGCTGGCTGGCGGGCTCTCCCGTCACGGCGGTAGTGTGGGCGACGGCCTCGCCCGGGTCAACGTCGGCGCGCGTCCCGGCCGGCCCTCCCTACGCCAGCGGGTCGCGCCAGCGCAGGCACGCTGGCTCACGAGATGAGCCACTGCGACGTGACCGCCGGCACCATGGACCGGGTCTACGGCGCGACCGGCGCCATGCGCCTCGCCCAGATCGACGTGACCAAGTCGACGACCAACGCCGACCACCACGAGCACTTCGCCGACAGCCAGCCGCAGCTCGGGGCCGCCGCGCCCCCTCGCGGGCGGCGCCCGCAGACGCCGTCCGTCGGTCAGTCTCCGCCGACTGCTCCACAAGCCAAAACCACTGGAAACCTCGCGCCGCCTGCGGTAAAAGGCATGAGCATCGCAAGAGGGGCCCGCCTCAACCAGCCGGCGTGGAAGCCATCGCGTGGAGGACTCAGTGACAGGCTATGCCACAGTGACGCCGCCCCAGCAGGGGCACAAGATCACCATGGGCGCGGACGGCCTGGTCGTCCCCCCTGATCCGATCATCCCGTTCATCGAGGGAGACGGCACCGGCCGCGACATCTGGCGCGCCTCGGTCCGCGTGTTCGACGCCGCCGTGGCGAAGGCGTACGGCGGCGACCGCACGATCCACTGGATGGAGGTCTACGCCGGGCAGAAGGCGTTCGAGAAGTTCCAGAGCTGGCTGCCCGACGACACGCCCCAGGTCTTCAGGGACTACCTCGTCGGCATCAAGGGCCCGCTCACCACGCCCATCGGCGGCGGCTTCCGCAGCCTCAACGTTGCGCTGCGCCAGATCCTCGACCTCTACGTCTGCCTGCGGCCGGTCAAGTACTTCACCGGGGTCCCCTCACCGGTGAAGAAACCGGAGCTGGTGGACATGGTGATCTTCCGCGAGAACACCGAGGACATCTACGCGGGCATCGAGTGGGCGGCCGAGACCCCCGACGCGAAGAAGGTCATCGACTTCCTACAGAAGGAGATGGGAGTCAAGAAGATCCGCTTCCCCGGCACCTCGGGCATCGGCATCAAGCCGGTCTCCAAGGAGGGGACGCAGCGCCTGGTCCGCGCCGCCGTCAACTACGCGCTCAAGAACAAGCGCCGGAGCGTCAACCTCACCCACAAGGGCAACATCATGAAGTTCACGGAAGGCGCCTTCCGTGAATGGGGGTACGAGGTCGCGACCACCGAGTTCCGCGCCCGGTGCGTCACCGAGCGCGAGAGCTGGATTCTCGGCAACAAGGAGAAGGACCCCGCGCTGTCCGACGTGGAGAACGCGCGGCAGATCGACCCCGGCTACGACTTCATGACGCCAGAGATGAAGGCGGCCGTCGAGAAGGACGTCCGGGAGGCGTTGAAGCTGTGGCCGACGCACGGCGACGGCAAGTGGAAGAAGCTGCTGCTCGTCAAGGACACCATCGCCGACATCACCCTGCAGCAGGTGCTCACCCGCCCCGGGGAGTTCGACGTCATCGCGACGATGAACCTCAACGGCGACTACCTCTCGGACGCCCTCGCCGCGCAGGTGGGCGGCATCGGTATCGCCCCCGGCGGCAACATCAACTACGTCACCGGCCACGCCATCTTCGAGGCCACCCACGGCACCGCGCCCAAGTATGCCGACCTCGACCAGGTCAACCCGGGCTCGGTGATCCTCTCGGGCGAGATGATGTTCCGCTTCATGGGCTGGACCGAGGTCGCCGACCTCATCGTCAAGGGCCTCGACCGAACGATCGGCCAGAAGGTCGTGACCTACGATTTCGCGCGCCTCATGGAGGGCGCCAAGAAGGTGAAGTGCTCGGAGTTCGCGAGTGCGATCATCGAGAACATGTAGTCGCACCAACAAGTAGCCGGCCCGCCGACGCGCGGGACGCCAGGCGAAGGAGCACGACCATGGCACGCAAGAAGATCGCCCTCATCGGTGCCGGCAACATCGGCGGCGAGCTCGCCGCCCAGATCGCGCGCCGCGAGCTGGGCAACTCCGTCCTGTTCGACATCCCCGAGAAGGAGGGGATGGCCAAGGGGAAGGCCCTCGACATCATGCAGGAGGGCGGCGTCACGGGGTTCGACTGCAGCGTCATCGGCACCTCCAAGTGGGAGGACTGCAAGGGGGCCAACGTCCTCGTCATCACCGCCGGCGTCCCGCGCAAGCCGGGGCAGTCGCGCGACGACCTCATCGGCATCAACCTGCCGATCATCCGCAACGTGGCCAAGATGGCGAAGGAGTACTGCCCCGAGGCGGGTGCTGTCATCATCTCCAACCCGCTCGACGTCATGGTCTACGAGTTCAAGAAGACCACCGGGTGGACGCGCGACCGCGTCCTCGGCATGGCCGGCATCCTCGACACCGCGCGTTTCTCCTACTTCGTCGCCGACGCGGCGGGCGTGTCCACCAAGGACGTCCGCACGATGGTCCTCGGCGGCCACGGCGACCAGATGGTCCCGCTGATCTCCTGCACCACCGTCAACGGCATCGGCGTCGATCAGTTCCTCTCCAAGGAGCAGCTGGACGCCATCGTGAAGCGCACCTCCGGCGGCGGCGGCGAGATCGTCAAGCTGATGGGCACCTCGGCGTGGTTCGCGCCGGCGGCCGCGGCGATCCAGATGCTCGAGGCCATCTTCCACGACTCCAGGCGCGTCCTCCCCTGCTCCGTCGAGCTGGACAAGGAGTACGGCGGGGCCTACAAGGGCCTGTTCCTCGGCGTCCCGTGCGTGCTCGGCAAGAACGGCCTCGAGAAGATCCTCGAGCTGCCGCTCGCGCCCGCCGAGAAGGAGCTGCTCGACAAGAGCGCCAAGGCGGTCAAGGAGGTCGTCGACGTCGCCAACAAGATGTAGCCCGAAGCGACCTCCAACCTTCGACACTTGACCTTCAACGGCGGGGTCCGCCAGGGACCCCGCCCTGGAGCAGACCGTGAAGATCCACGAATACCAGGGCACGGAGATCCTCGCGCGGTACGGCGTCCCCGTGCCGAAGGGCCGCTCGGCCCTGACGTTCGAAGACGCCGAGGCCGCCATCCGCTGGGTCATGCAGGAGACCTCCAGCGACACCGTCGTCGTCAAGGCGCAGATCCACGCGGGCGGACGCGGCAAGGGCGGCGGCGTGAAGGTGTGCAAGGGGCTGCCGTTCGCCCTCGAGACGGCGCGCAAGCTGCTGGGGATGAAGCTGGTCACCCACCAGACCGGCCCCGAGGGGAAGGTCGTCCGCCGGCTGCTCATCGAGCAGGGCCTCGACATCGCCCGCGAGCTGTACGTCGGCATGGTCATCGACCGGCAGAGCAGCCGGGTGGTACTGAGGGCGTCGACCGAGGGCGGGATGGAGATCGAGGAGGTCGCCGCCACCCACCCCGAGAAGATCCTCAAGGAGTCGATTGACCCGGCCGTGGGGCTGCAGGCGTTCCAGGCCCGCAAGCTGGCCTTCGGGCTCGGCCTCTCGGGCGACTCGGCCAAGCACGGCGTCGCCTTCCTGCTGGCCCTCTCGAAGGCGTTCCACGAGATGGACTGCTCGCTCGCCGAGATCAACCCGCTCGTGGTGACCCAGCAGGGGCAGGTGATCGCGCTCGACGCGAAGATCACCTTCGACGACAACGCGCTCTT
>JACRCY010000101.1 GCA_016218785.1 Deltaproteobacteria bacterium | reverse complement strand
GGCCGCCGGGCCCGCCGGGCCCGCGACGCCCGCGGGGGCCCGCCGCAAGACCGGCCCGGCAGCCCGGTCGAAGGCCCCGGCCGGGGCGCCGCCGGCGGTGGCGGCGCCCGAACGAGTGTAGGCCCCGCCGCCCGCAGACCCGCTCCCTCGGTCCCGGCCCGTCGACCCGCTCGGAGACCGCCAGTGACGCCGCAAGCGTTCCGGCGGCGCGCGGTGGCCGCATGCCTGTCGCTGGCGTTGGCGGCCGCGGAGGCTGCGGCCGCGGAGCCGACCGCTGCCGAGCGCACGCTGGCCGAGGCTCTGTTTCGCGAGGGCAAGCGCCTCATGTCCGAGGGGCGGTACGCGGAGGCCTGCCCCAAGCTCGCCGAGAGCCTCCGCCTGGAGCGCGGCGGCGGCACCCTGCTCAACCTCGCCGTCTGCCACCAGCAGGAGGGGAAGCTCGCGACGGCATGGGCGGAGTTCGCCGAGGCGCTGGGGCGCGCGCGTCGCGACGGCCGCCGGGAGCGCGAGCAGTTCGCCCTCGACCACATCGCGGCCATCGAGAAGCGGCTCTCGTTCATCGTCGTGACGGTCGATCCGGGCGCGCCTCCCGGTCTGGAGGTGAGGCTCGACGGCGTGCGGCTCGGTCGCCCGACCTGGAGCACGTCCGTGCCGCTCGACCCCGGCACCCACCGGCTGCACGCGGTGGCGCCCGGCCTCCGGCCCTGGGAGGTGATCGTGACCGTTGCGGCCGGGGAGCGCCGGCGGGTGCTCGTCCCCGCCCTGGCGGCGGGGCGGCACGGGCCCACGCCCGCTTCCGCGCCCTCCGCCCGCGGCCTCGGCTCGCGGCGGACGGCGGCCCTGGTCCTGGGAGGCGTGGGCGTCGCGTCGCTCACCCTGACCGCGGTCTTCGGAGCGCGGGCCATCACCAAGGAACGCGACAGCGACGCGCATTGCGCCGGCACCCTGTGCGACGCACCAGGCCTCGGCCTGAACCGCGAGGCGCGCACGGCGGCCGTCGTGGCCGATGTCACGCTTGGCATCGGCGTCGTGGCCTTGGGCATCGGCACCTACCTGTGGCTGTCGACGCGCGGAGACCGCGAGGGGCGCCCCGCCGAGGGCCGCCCCCGGACGGAGTCGCGGCTGCGCGTGACCCCCGCGCTCGGGGCCCGCGGCGCGGGCGTTGCCGTGGGAGGGGAGTTTTGATTCGGCCCCTCGTGCTGCGCCTCGCCGCGGTCGCCGCGCTGGGCCTCGGCGGGTGCGAGTTCGTGGCCGGCATCGCTGGTGACAAGCGTCTGCGGCCCGACGCAGCGGCCGATGCCGGCGCCGACGCGGCCACCGACGCGGCGCACGACGCCGCCGGACTGGAGGCGGCCGTCGAGGCGGGGCACGACGCGCCGCCCGTGGCGCTGCCGACCGACGCACCGCCGGCCGATGCGTCGACCGACGCCGGGCCGATCACCTGCACGCTGGCCTGGCCCACGCCCGCCGCCGCGACGACCGGGGGCGGGGCCCCCACCATCGCCCACGCTGGCGTCCTGTGGGGCGTCGCATGGCTGTTCGGCGACTCGGTCAAGTACAACGCCGTGGACTCGGCCGGGACGCTCCAGCTCGCGGCCGACGACGCCACGCCGGTGCCGCTGACCGCCAACGTCACGCTGTCCAGCCCCCACCTGGCGTCGTTCGGCAACAGCCTCGCGCTCGCCTACGGCACCAAGACCGGCGCCGGCTCCAATACCGCCGCGCCCGTCGTGCGCGTCGTCACGGTCGCCACCGGGGCGGCCGGCAGCCCGGCCGCGGGCTCGAGCTTCACGGACACGAGCCCGCCCGAGGTGTTCGGCCTGGCGGCGGACGCCACGGCCTCGACGCTGCTCACTTCGAGCCGGTACGCCGGGTCGGCCGCGAACGCAGCGCGCGCCAACCTGTTCAACGCGACCCCGGTGCAGGTGACCAGCGCGCCGGCCTCGAGCGGCGCGCGCACGACGGCGGCTGGTTTCGCCGCCACCGCCGGCCGCTACGGGGTGGCCATCATCGAGGACGGGTCCGCCTCCGGCGGGAAGGTGCTGGCCTACGACACGGCGCTCACGTGGAAGGGCACCTTGCCTTTCACCGAGGGTGCCGACGCGCCCAAGGTAGGCAGCCCCAGCTTCAGCGTGTCCATCGCCGGTGGCGGCGACCACTTCGCGGTCGCCTGGGTCGACACCCAAACGGGCGGCACGGACGTCGTGCTCACGAGCATCGACGCCCAGACCGGCGCGCGCGTCGCCGCGGGCGAGGTGCTGGTCACGAGCACGGCTGCGGTCTTCAAGTACTACCCGCGCGTCGTCTTCGACGACCGCAGCCTGGTCGTCACGTGGGTCGAGGTCCCGGGCGCCACCTACCGCATCATGCTCGCCCGCTTCGACCTCGGGCTCGCGCCCATCGGCAGCCCCCTGTGCGCGAGCTGCGCCTCGGGGTTCACGACCGGGCTTGGCGAGCATGGGCTCGCGGCCGCGGGTCCCAACGACTACGGCGTCGTGTTCCTCGACACCACCAGCACGAAGCAGCACTTCCGCCACATCACGTGTACCGGTCCCTAGGGGGAACCGCTCCCCCGACGAGGGGGTCATCGAAACAGGAAGGAGGGCGACATGTCGGACCACTATGCGGTGATCAACAGGCTGGGCAACTCCCCGCGCGACAGCGCCGTGCTGGAGGTCGCGGGCGACGCCGAGGCGGACGTCAGCTTCAGTGTCTTCAGCTCCACCGGGTCCGCGACCCGGAGCACCGGCTCGATCAAGCCGCCGAGTTTCTTCGTCAGCTCGCCCAACCTGCTTTCGTCCGCGACTTCGGACACGGCGCTGGTGCAGGCCTCCTACTCCGCCGGCGCGTCGACGGCGGTGCTGCGCCAGATGTCGGCGGGAGGGAAGATCCTCGTCGAGGTACGGCCCTTCGACCCCCAAATCGCCCGGAAGTTCGTCTTCCCGCTGGGCGACATCGGCCGCGGCGCCTGGGCCCTCGTCGGCAACACCGCCTTGCCCGGCACGGTTGGGACCATCACGCTCCGCTACGGCTCCTCGACGGCGACGCCCGTCGGCGGCGGCACGGTTCCGGGCAGAGGCGCGGTCGCGGTGCCGCTCACGGTTCCCAACACCCAGGTCTGGCTCGAGTGCGACGCGCCCGTGGTCGTGATGCTGGCCCTGGACACCGGCAAGGTCGACGAGGCCTGGATCCCGCCCATCGGCTGACGCCCTCGCCGCCGCGCCCTGCCGGCGGCGCGCAGCCTGGCCGCCGTGCGCGTCAGCGCTTGAAGATGCGGGGCAGCTTCATGGCCAGACCGAGGTTCCCCTTGGCACGGATCCGGCCCGTCATGAACGCCAGCTGCTCGTTGAGGGCGCCGGTGCTGATGTCGACGTAGTCCTTGGCGGACGCGGTGATGACCAGGTCGGGGTTGGCGACGGCGCCCTCGACCACGCTCCGCGCGTCGTTCTCGATCACGACCCGCCACGTACCGCCCCCCTCCCCCGTGATGTCGAACTGGATCACGGAGCTCATCCCGGCCGCGGCCTCCGGCTGGAACGACTCGATCGTCCGCCGCAGCCCCTCCCAGCCTCCCTCGAGGCGCATGTCGAGGAGCTTGACGTCGTGGTCCCCCTTGACCGCGGCCCCCAGGTACTCCAGCGACAGGGGCTCCATCCTGACGACCCGGTTCATCGCTTCGAGGTACTTCGGCGCCCCCGCGACGCGGACGAGCAGGATCCTCATGGCCTTGTCCCTTCTCGTGAGCCCTCGGCGACGGGGCGCCAGGACCCGCGTCTCCGCGGCCCGTCCCGAGATGGGCCCTGCGGAGCACCCCGACACCCTAGCGCGTCGAACGGGGTGTTGTAAACAAGTTGTTTGAGACAAACTGTTTGTGCAATCGCGACCCGCGCCCTTCCCGGCGCCGGGCCGCGCCAGGCCCACGGGGCCTGCCCGCGGCCAGAACGGGCGCCGCTCAGGCGCGCAGGTGCTCGAGGAGGAGGTCGAGGAACCGCGCCCGCTGCGCCGGGGCGCGGGCGCCGCCCCGCGCCGGGGCGCGCTCCAGCTGTCGCGGGAAGGGCCCGGCCAGCGTGGAGATGAACAGCGTGAGCTTGAAGGCCAGGCGGAGCGCGTCCCTGCCCCCGATCAGCTCGCGCAGCGTGGCGGTCACCTGCTTCACGGCACGTTGCATGGCCGAGCGCAGCGCCGCCCCGAAGGCGTCCGCGGGCTCCGCCGCTATCTGACGCTCCATGAGGGCGAGGATCCCCGGGTACTCGGCGAGGAAGCGCATGACCTCGGCCGACCAGCGGCGCAGGCGCTTCTCGGGGGGCAGGTCGGGCGCGTCGAGGAGTCGCATCACCTCGTCGAAGCCCCGCGTGAAGCGCTCGGCCATCTGCGCGAGCATCTGCTCCTTGGAGGAGAAGTAGTAGTTCACCGCCGCGACGTTCACCCCCGCCTCACGCGCGATGGCCCGGACCGGCACGTCGGTCGTGCCCCGCTTGCCCATGAGGTAGATGGTGCGGTCGAGGATGTGCTCCCTGATGGTCAGGCCCGAGGTGGCGGCCCTGGCGCCAGGGGCCCTACGGGGCGCTGACTTGCGTCGCCGCATGCTTCTTCTTCCGCCAGATCGGCCCCGTCGTCAAGCTCAAGCTCCGTCTCCGCTCCAACTCCACCGCGGGACCGGGCCGCGTGGGGACCCGTGAGCCGATCGGCCGCGCTCGCGGCCCACAAGGAGCAGAGGCCCCTTCCCCGTGGCTCACGCCTGGCTCATCGATGCCTGCTGTGCGACCATCCCGTGGGTGAAGGGCGCCCCCTCCCTGGTCGGGCTGCCGGCGCCGGGCGACGGCGAGCTGGTGGCGCGCGCTCGCCGCGACGAGGCCTGGGCGCGCGAGGCCATCTACCGCCGCCACGTGGGCGCCATTGCCGCGGTCCTCGTGCGGCTCCTCGGGCGACGCGAGGAGGCCGAGGACGCGGTCCAGGACACCTTCCTCGTGGCCTTCACCGAACTGGCGCGGCTGCGCGACACGGACGCCCTGCGGCCCTGGCTCATTCGCATCGCGGTCCACCAGGCTCACCGGCGGTTCCGTCGGCGGCGGCTGCGCCGCCTCCTGGGCCTGGACCGCGCCCGCGACGACGCCACCCTCGAGTCGCTGGCCGCGCCGGGGACCTCTCCGGAGGTGCGCGCGGAGCTGGCCCTCCTCGACCGGGCGTTGGCGGCCCTGCTCGCGGCACCGCGCGTGGCCTGGGTGCTGCGCTACGTGGAGGGGTACGACCTCGAGGGGGTGGCCCACGCCTGCGGGTGCTCCCTGGCGACGGCCAAGCGACGGATCGCCGCGGCCCGGGCCCGCGTGAGCGCCCACCTGGAGGTGCCGACTGACGTGCCAGGAGACGTGAAGGAGTGGCGCGATGACTAGACTGCCACTGCCGGTCAAGCGCACGCTCGGCGAGCCCGTCGACGCCGAGATGGTCGACCGCGTGTGGGAGCGAATCGCGGGGCGTGACGCGCCTCGGGCCCCGCGCGGGCGGGCGCTTGTGCTCGCGGGCGCGGTGGGCGCGGCCGTGGCCGTGGCCGTGGTGCTCTTGCTGCCCCGCCTCCGCGTCCCGGGCGCCGGCGCCACAGACCCCGTGCGCCTGGCGGACGGGCGGCCGCTCACGGCGGTCGCGCTCGCGCCGGATGCACCGGGGCCGCTGACGCTGCACGTCGACGACGGCTCCCACCTGCAGCTGACCCCAGGCACCGAGCTGGAGCCGCTCGAGAACACCGGCGGCCAGGTGCGCGTGGCCCTGCGCCGCGGCCGGCTGGCGGCCGAGATCCGGCACGTCGCTACCAGGCGCTGGATCGTGGACGCGGGCCTCGCGCGCGTGGAGGTCGTCGGGACCAGGTTCGCGGTGGAGCGCGATGCCCGGCGCGTGCGCGTGGAGGTCGAGCACGGAGTGGTGCTGGTGCGCAGCGACCGCATGGAGAGCGGAGCGCGTCGGGTGGGCGCCGGGGGCATGGTGCAGGTCACCGACGTGCCGTCCACCCAGCCGGCGCAGCCGGCGGAACTGGCGCACCCGGCATCGCTGCCCGCGGCGGTCGCCGTCGCGCCGCGGGTCGCGACCTCGGTCCCCTCGCCTGCGAGCCAGCCCGAGCGGCCGGAGCGGCGCGCGGCCGCGGCGCCGGCCGGGCCCCTCTGGAGGGCGCTGGTCCGACGGGGGGCCTACGAGGAGGCCTACCACTCGCTCGGCGTCGAGGGGCTCCGGGCCGCCACCCGTGCCGCCGAGTCCACGGAGGAGCTGCTCGCGCTGGCCGACATCGCCCGCATGTCGGGCCATCCGTCCGCGGCGGTGGCGCCGCTCGAAGCGGCCGTCAGGCGGAGCCCGCGGGACGGACGCGGCGCGCTGGCGGCGTTCACCCTGGGACGGCTGCACCTGGACAACCTGCGCGAGCCGCGGCGTGCGGCCGAGGCGCTGCTGCGGGCCATCACCATCGGGCTGCCGCCCGCGCTGGAGGAGGACGCCTGGGTGAGGCTGGTGGAGGCGCGGGTGCGGGCCGGCGATCCGGCGGGGGCGCGCATCTCCGCGCGTACCTACGAGCGCCGGTTCCCGCAGGGCCGCCACCGCGCCGAGGTCAGGCGATGGCTGGAAGGTCGATGACGCGCCTCGTCGCTATCGCGCTCGCCCTCGCGGCCGCCGCCACCGCGGCGACGCCCGCGCACGCCCAGGGCCCGACCGAGCCGGCGCCCGCTTCCGGCCCGGGCCCGCTGGCGCCGCGGCTCCGCGTCATGATTCCGGGGTGCCGTCCGGCCGACTTCGACCCGGACGCCTTTCTCGCCGCGCTCCAGGTGGAGCTGGCGAGCCGCATGCTGACCATCGACCTCACGACGCCCGAGGAGGCGTGGGAGCGGGACGAGAACGGCCCGCAGGCGGCCGCGGCCCTGGTGCTCAAGTTCCCCAGCTGCGAGACCACGCGGGCCCTGCTCGTGCTGCGCGACCGGGCGCGCCGCCAGGTCCACCGACGCGCCATGGAGCTGCACGAGCTGGCACCCCCGCTGCGCCCCCGCGCCCTCGCCCTCAGCGTCGCCGAGCTGCTGCGCCTCCCTCCACGAGACCGCCCGTCGCCCGCCATGCGGTCCGCGCCGGCCGCGTCGGCGCCGCACCCGGCCCGAGCTGCCGGGGCGGAGGGCCCTCCGCCCCGCGCCGAGGTCGCTCGCCCCCCTCGCTGGTGGCTGGGTGTCGGCCTCGGCGCCGGCGTGGGCCTGGCGCGCGGCAGCTCGGAGTGCGCGTGGAACGAGGGGCCGCAGCCGGACGGCCGCAACTACTCCGGGTCCTGTGTGCACGGAGGGGCCGCCAAGACGACGCCAGTCAGGGGTGGGCTCACCACGGCCCCGCTCCACCTGGCCCCCGAGGCCGGCTTCCACGCCGGGGCGCGCTGGGCGGTTTCCATCCAGGGGCGGATCCAGGTCCTGACGCTCGCCGACGAGGGGGCCCACGATTGGGCGGCGGCCGTCCTCGGCCGGGCCTCCTGCTTCTTCGGCAGCCCGCGCCTGCGCTACTACGTCGTGGCCGGTCTCGGGGGCGGCTACCTCAGGCACCGGGTCCCGCTCGGGGCGATCGCCACCATGGCCGACGACCCGGCCATCAGGGAGCGCTCGATCGTGGACACGGTGCGGGCGGGCCCGGTCCTCTTCTCGGTCGGCGGCGGCCTCCGCTACCAGGTGTCCAGCCATCTCGGCCTCCAGGGCGAGGTGAGCTTCCTCGCCGCCGCGCCCGAGGCGACGGCACACGCAGACCTGAACCTCGGCGTGTACCTCGGCTTCTGACGGTCCCCGCCCGCACCAGGCGACCGCTGCCGCGAAGCGGAGGCCGGCTTTGCAGGGGCGGCCTCCAGAGGTACACTGCTCGTGAGCTCGCACCAGCCCGACCGTCACCTCCATGCCTGTGCTCCCACGCCATCTCGGCACAGCCCTGTCGTGGCTCCTGCTGACGCTGGCGCCGGCCGGCGGGCTCGCCCAGCCTGCGGCTCGCGATCCGGCGTCGGCGGCGCGGGAGCCGTCGCCGGGCCGCGTGGCGCGCGGGCGCGACCACGGGCTCGTGCTCGCGCCGGCGCCCCTGCCGGGTGGGGGCGCGATGCTCATGCGGGGTGACTTCTGAGGACGGCCGCCTTCCTCCCCGCGGCGCTCGTGCTGATGGGCGCCATGGCCGCCGGCTGTGGCGGCCGGAGCCTGCCGGCCGGGGACGGTGGCCCGCCGCACGACGGCGCAGGGCAGGACGCGGCGCCGCTCGACGCACCGTCGGGGGACGGCGCAGTGCCGCACGACGGCGCCATGCCGGACGGCCGCCTGGACGGCTCGGCGCCCGGCGACGGAGGCCTGCCACCCGACCCGGGGCTGCTCGGGTGCGGGTCCGAGGCGTGCACGACCGCGACCCAACTCTGCTGCATCGCGGACAACGGCACCGTGGGCTGCGTCCCCGACTCCGCTCACTGCGCCGGCCTGGAGCGCGCCTGCGACG
This sequence comes from Deltaproteobacteria bacterium, assembly GCA_016218785.1. Lineage (GTDB taxonomy): Bacteria > Myxococcota_A > Polyangia > JACRCY01 > JACRCY01 > JACRCY01. The sequence continues at coordinate 1,168 of JACRCY010000101.1, read as the reverse complement.
AGGCCGCGGACTGTGCCGGCGGCGACCGCTGCTGCGTCCCCATGACGGCCCGCGTCTTCCCCGCGTACCGCACGCAGTGCGCCCCCGACTGCTCGACCAGCCACGGGTTCTTCTTCCAGGTGTGCAAGACGTCGAGCGAGTGCCCGACGGGAGTCGATTGCCTCATGCAGCGATGCGACGCGGGCACGGTCCAGACCTGCGGCCTCCTCGACCCCAACTACTGCAGGTAGGTGGCGGCGAGAGCAGCGTAGACTGGAACGGGCATGCCATGAACAACGCGCGGACCGTGGACTTCTTCCGGCTGCCGACGGACACCCGGGAGCGCTTCGTCGCTTGCGTCAAGGGGGCGACGACCCCCGTGCCGCTGCTCCAGGTGGTCCCCTCGCTGGGCTCCACGATCTTCTGGCGCGTGGTCCTCTGCTGCGCCGCAGTCGCCGGCATTGCCTGGGTCGGGTACAACGGGTTCGGCGAGATCGGCGACGGCTGGATGGTCCAGTCGGCCTGGGTCCTCGCGCTCTACGTCGGCCTCCTCTTCCTCGGCGCCCTCGCCGTGCTCGGCGCCGTCCGCGCGGTCGTGCTGCGCCGGCCGCTCCCCTTCCCGCCCGGCAAGTACCTCTTCCCCCTCGACCTGGTCGACGCGCGGAGCAAGGACCTGCGCATCCTCCCCCTCGCGTCGCTCGAGAGCACCCGCATGGTGGAGCACGAGAACGAGGGGAGCTACACGCACACCGCCTTCGAGTTCCACTACGAGGGCGGAGAGCACCACACCTTCAACATCGGCAACCAGGTGACGGCGGCCATGGTGGCCTCGGCCATCGACGCCAGCCGCGAGGCGATCCGTGCCGCCATCGACAAGCAGGACCTCCAGGCGGTGGCCGGCTTGGACGTGTTCATCGAGCCCCGCCTCACCGGTACCTGGGAGGCGGAGCCGCAGCCGGGCGAGACGCGGGGGAGGTCCCCCCTCTTCCTCGCGCGGTGGCGGCTGGCGGCGCTCGTCGCCGGCGTGCTCGTCGCCATCCCGCTGTGGTACGAGCTATTCGCGCTGCCCCGTTTTCGCGCGCCAGCGACGCAAGCGATCGATATTGCAGAGGCGAGGCGCTTACAAGTTGCCGGAATTGACCAGGCACCTATGGCACTCAACCCCCTCGGAGAGGCTGATTCTTGGGGT
>JACRCY010000026.1 GCA_016218785.1 Deltaproteobacteria bacterium | reverse complement strand
CGTGCCCACCCTCAAGCGCGACGTCGTGCTCTTCCCGCCCCTCCTGCTGGACCGAGTCGGCCCGCTCCCTCAACTGCTCGCGGAGCACCTACCGCTCAAGGTCGACCGGAAGGGGGGTCACGATGTCCCGGCTCATTACACTGTCCGACGCGATCGGTCCGACGCGATCGGGTCCGACGCGATCGGGCCCCGGTCGCGCGCCGCCTGCGCCCGCCAGGGGCCGCCGTACGGCGGCCATCGTCGTGGGCGCGGGCGCTCGACGGGGGCCGGCCGCCGCCCACGGCGTCGTGGACCGCGGCGATCACCGCCTCGAGCGGCACCTCGTCGAGGCAGTGGTTCTCCCCCTTGGGGCACTCGGTACCGTAGACCTGGCTGGCGCCCGGCGCGATGCACTCGTGGGCGTCGCTGCAGGGGGGGGCCTGCAGGTGGATCTGCTCGGGGTAGCCGTAGACCCGGTGGTCCGTGGGCCCCCACAGCACCACGGCCGGCGCGACACAGAGGTGCGCCGCGTGCATCAGGAAGGTGTCGACGGTGAGCACCGCAGCGAAGCGGTGGATCATCCCGATGACCTGCCGCGGAGTGGTCAGGCCGAGCAGGCTGAAGGCGCCGCGGATGTAGGGGTCGCCGGCTGTCCCGACCTGGACCACGCCGAGCCCCGCGGCCCGCAGCGCCCGGACGAGGGCCTCCCACCGCGGCGGGGTCGGCTGCTTGCGCGGGGACTCGGAGGTGGGTCCCAGGAGCACGTTCCGCGTCCGCCACGGGATCCGTCCGAAGAGCACGGGGTCGTCCTCGCGCGTCGGCCAGGGGACGTACAGCTCGTCGGGCGCCGGGGTCTCGAGGCCGAACATGCGCGCCAGGATCTGGTACGCCCGGTTCTCGGGCGGCCCGAACGCGGCGTCGTGCCAGTAGTCGGTGTGCTGGAGGACGGCGCCGGGCGGCGGGTGGCCGATCTCCACGATGGCCGGGTGCCCCCGGAGCAGGTGGGGGTACTTGGTGCGGGTCACCAGGTTGAACCGGCGGGAGGGGTCCCGGTCCACGACCTGCTTGAGGACCCCGGCGAGCATGAGAGTGTCGCCGAGCCCGCCGACCGGGTTGACCCACGGTAGCTCCGGGGCGCCGGCGTGCTTGGGTGCGGCGACGCGTGCGCTCATGCCGGCTGCACCGTGCGGCCCTCGGCGTCGAACTCGCAGCGCAGGCCGGTGATGGGCTCGAAGTACTCCTCCACGAACTTCTTCTTGGCCTGGCACCACGGCGTCCGGTGATCGAACGAGTGCTGGTCGGCCCAGGCGTCCAAGGGGCAGCCGCCATGGCAGATCGCCCACAGGCGGCAGCCCTGGCACTCGCCGCGCGGCAGCACCTCGTTCCGGTGGGCGAGGGCCTGGCGCTGCGGGTCACGGCGCATCTCGGCGAGCGAGTGATCGAACACCGTGCCGTAGGGGAGGAGCCCCCAATCCGCCGAGCGGCCGCAGTGCGAGACGGACCCGTCGGGCGCGACGTTCCAGTGCGAGTGCGAGCAGCGCCCCGAGTCGCCGCAGCCGAGCGAGATGGCACCCTCGCGCGCGTTGCGGACGAAGGACCGGAACGGCTCGACCTCGGGGTAGCGGTCCTGGTGCCGCCACCACACCGGGAAGATGGCGCCGAGGAAGTCCGCGAACTCGCCGGGCGTGATGGCCAGGTGGCGGGGCTCGGGCCCGTACACCAGCACCGGGTGGAAGTTCACCCCGCCGTCGAGCTTGAGGTTGGTCATGAAGTAGAAGACGTCGGCGGGGCGCTCGAGCGCGAGCTTGGTGACGACGTAGATCACGCCCCAGCCGAAGCCCTCCTCCTCCGCGATCCGGAGCCCGCGCATGAACTTCGCGTTGTAGGCCGCGGTGTCGGGGCGGTCCCCCGGGCCGCGGACCCCGGCGATGGGGTCGTAGCTGGTGCCGATGCAGTCCATCCCCAGCTGCCGGAAGAGCCGGGCGAACTCGCGCGAGAAGAGGGAGAGGTTGGTCTGCACCGAGTGCGAGACGCGGGCGCTCGTCTCGGCGCAGTGCTGCTGCTGGAGCTCGACCGCCCGGGCGTAGAAGGCCGGGCCGGGGAGCAGCGGCTCGCCGCCGTGCCACACCACCTCCAGCTCCTCGTCCGGGCTCTCGCGCAGGAACTCGTCGATCCGGTGGAAGACGCGCTCGAGCACCGGCAGCGACATCTGCGCCGGACCCTGTCGCGGCTTGTGCACCACGTCGCAGTAGGCGCAGCTGGAGTTGCAGGCCTCGGTGGCCTTCAGGATCAGGGTCGCCACTTGACGGGCTCCCGGTCTCGCGACCGCTGGTCGCGGCGCTGGTCGATGACGTCCAGCATCTCGGTGAAGAACGCGGCGCACCCCGGCGCGGTGTCGAGCGAGTCGGCGAGCGTGCCCAGGCACACGCGCCACCCCGGGCACCGGGCGCACGGGTGGTCCTGCTCGAAGAGGCGCAGCCGCCGGACCGCCCGTTCCACGAGCGCCGGGTGCGAGACGAGGTCCGCCTCGTCCGCGATGTCGGCGACGTCCTCGGCGATGACGACTCCCGCCAGCAGCTCCGACCGCGCGAGCGCCACGCGCCCCTCCTCGTCGAGGTGCAGGTAGCAGCGCGGGTCGGCGAAGCAGGTCGCGCCCCACTCGGTGGCGAACGGCGGCTCGTAGTGGTCGGCGATGTGCTCGAAGGGGTCGATGGGGGCGTGCGGGACGGACGCGAGCAGGGCGTAGGTCATGAGGTCGGTGAGCGCGGCCCAGTCAGGGGCACCACCGGCGAAGGTGGCGCAGCACGGCACGCCCAGCGACGAGAGCAGGCGCAGGGCGACGAGGTTGTCGGGCCGGTCGGCCGCGAGGTAGACGCGCAGGTCGAGATCGCGGAGCCGTGGGATCGACGGGGCGAGGTCGCGGAAGCGGCCCGCCTCCGGCACGCCCAGCGCGATCGGGACCCCGTCCCAGTCGTCGCGGAGGTCCAGGTCGGCGAGGGGGCGGAGGGCGTCGCAGATGACGCAGCAGAGCTCGTTGTCGGACGAGCGCACCCCCCGGGCGGCCCCGGCGATGGCCTCGGGCTCGTCCACGCGCACCGCCAGGGTGCGTCCGTGGAGGCGCTCAATCAGTCCGGGCGCGTCCGGGCACACCAACGTCGGCAAGGGCACGGTCGATCTCCGGGAGCCTCACCGAGGCCTCCCCAATCATGCGGCTCATCAGGTGGCAGGCGCCGCCACCCGCGCAGGAGCCTTCCCGCCGCTGGATGCAGTCGTCGCACTCCTCGAAGATGCCCGGGAGCTCGGCGTGCAGGTCGTCGCGGAGCCGGTCGTAGAACCGGTTGACGTCCGCGAGCGTGTCGAACTCGTAGAGCGACCGCCGCTGGAAGCGCGACAGCGGGAAGCAGTGGTACAGCGACATGTCGGGGGCGATGTCGATGGCCGCGCCGCACTCGAAGCGCGCCGCCTCGCCGCAGAGCCGCTGCAGCCACCCCAGCTGCGCGTCGGTGAACTGGCACATGGGGAAGCCGCAGTCGAAGCCCGGCTTCACGCGGAAGCGCTCGAAGAGGGGGCGGTAGGAGCACAGCCTGCCGGCGATCTCGCGGTACTGCGCGGGGCTCACGTGGCGGCTCGGCGCGCCCGGCACCGGGTGGGCCACGCCCAGCCGGAGGTGGCGCGTGAGCCCGTGCTGGCCGATCAGGTCGAACAGGAACTCGAGCCTGAAGTCGGGCCGGTAGATCGTGAACGCCGGCATCACCCACGGCCCGAATGCCGTGAGGAAGCGGTGCACGCGGGCCGGCTCGCCCCGCGCCGGGGGCGTCTGCTCCGGATCGTTGAGGTTGCAGACGAACTGGAGCGTGTCTCCGTCGAAGGCAGGGAGGTGGGCCTCCAGGGCACGCAGGGTCGCCGCGGGGCCCATGCCGCTGGTGAACACGGTCAGGTGGAGGCCGCGCGCGCGGAAGTACAGCAGCAGGTCGACGAACTCGGGGTGGAGCATCGGCTCGCCGCCCAGCAGGGCGAGGCGGTCCTCCCCCGACCGGAAGAGGAAGTCGGCGACGTAGACCGCGTCCTCCCAGGAGACCGAGGTGCCTCGACCGCCAGGCTCCAGCTCGCGCCCGGCGAAGCAGTAGGGGCAGGCGCGGAGGCAGCGGTTGGTGAGCAGGAGGTTGGCCATGGTCGGCGACCGCCGGCCCCGCGCGGCGATGTCGGGACGCGCGCAGGCAGCGCGAGAGCTTGGCCCGGCCGTTGTCGGTTGTCAACGAACCCGCCAGTGGTGTAGCGTTGGCCGTCGACGCAGCGGACCGCCGCGGCCGGGCCGCGGCCGCGGGACCTTCGCCATGCTGGTGGTCACGGGTGGAGCCGGGTTCATCGGGAGCAACCTCGCGCGCGCGCTCGCCGAGCGTGCCGGCGCGAGCGTCGTGGTCGTCGACAACCTCACGGGGGACCTCACGCAGGGCCCGAAGTTCCGCAACCTCGTCGGCGTCCGCCTCGCCGACTACCTCGACAAGGACGACTTCCTCGACCTGGTGACGCGGCGCGACGCCCTGCTCGAGCGCGTGGAGCACGTGTTCCACCTCGGTGCCTGCAGCGACACGACGGCCGCCGACGGCAGCTACCTGATGCGGAACAACTTCGAGTACTCGAAGCGGGTCGCGCGTTTCTGCCTCGAGGGCCGCGTCCCGCTCGTCTACGCGTCGTCGGCGGCGGTCTACGGGGCCGGACGCGTGTTCCGCGAGGCGCCCGAGCACGAGCGCCCCCTGAACGTGTACGGCTACTCGAAGCAGCTCTTCGACGACTGGGTGCGCCAGCGGCTGCCCGGGGCGCGGAGCCCGCTCGTCGGGCTGAGGTTCTTCAACGTCTACGGGCCCCGCGAGGCGCACAAGGGCGCCATGGCGAGCATGGCGTATCAGCTCCACGAGCAGCTGCGGGCCACGGGCGTGGCGCCACTGTTCGCCGGGACCGACGGCTACGCGGACGGCGAGCAGGTCCGCGACTTCGTCTACGTGGACGACGTCGTGGCCGTCGGCCTGTGGTTCCTCGAGCACCCGGCGCGCGGCGGGATCTACAACGTCGGCACCGGCCGCGCGCGCTCGTTCAACGACCTGGCCGCGGCCCTCATCGGTCGGCTCGGGCGGGGCCGGATCAGCTACGTCCCGTTCCCGGAGGCGCTCGCGGGCGTCTACCAGAGCTGCACCCGGGCCGACCTGTCGGCCCTGCGCGGCGCCGGGTATGATGGCGCCTTCCGCAGCCTCGAGGAGGGCGTGGCCGCGTACGTGGCGTGGCTCGCCGGAGGGTCGGATGGGCGCTGACCGGGAGGCCGCGCCGACGACGCTGGTGGACCTGCTGCCGCGCTTCGCGCAGGCCCGGCTCTGGGTCGTCGGCGACCTGATGCTCGACGAGTACCTCGAGGGGGACGTCCAGCGGATCTCCCCGGAGGCGCCGGTCCCGGTGCTCTGCGTCCAGGCCGAGAGTGACCGCCTGGGCGGTGCGGCCAACGTGGCGCACAACGCCCGCGCGCTGGGCGCGACGGTCGATCTCTGCGGCGTGGTGGGCACGGACGCGGCCGGCGACCGACTGCTCGCGTGCTGCGCCGCGGCCGGGATCGCGACGACCGCGATCGGCCGCGTCGCGGGACAGCCGACGACCCGGAAGGTCCGGGCCCTGGCTCGCAACCAGCAGCTGCTCCGGCTCGATTTCGAGACGGGCAACCCGGTGGACGCGGAGCTGGCGCGAGGCCTGTTCGCCGGGCTCGCGGCCGGGCCGCGCCCCGACGCCGTCGTCATCAGCGACTACGCGAAGGGGATGGCGTCGGCGGCCCTCGTCGGCGACGTGATCGGCTTCGCCGCGCGGGCGGGGGTGCCGGTGCTCGTGGACCCGAAGGCGACCAATCTCGCGCACTACCGGGGCGCGACCGTGCTCAAGCCGAACCTCGCCGAGCTGGAGCGGTCGATCGGCCACCGGCTGCCGCCGGGCGACACCGTGGCGCTCGACGAGGCCACGCAGGCGCTGCTCACGTGTGCCGCGGCGCGGGCGCTGGTGGTCACGCTCGGTGCGGACGGGCTGGCGGTGGCCCGGCCGGGCACTGCCCTCGAGGTCCTCCCGGCCGCGCGTCGCGAGGTGTACGACGTCACGGGGGCGGGTGATACCGTGCTGGCCGTGCTGGCGCTGGCCCTGGCCGTGGGCGCCGAGATCGCGACCGCGGCGCGGATCGCGAACGCCGCCGGCGGGATCGTGGTGGGCCGGGTGGGGACCGCCGTGGTGCGGCCGCACGAGCTGGCGACGGCCCTCGGGCCGGGCTCCGGCGAGAAGACCCTCACCATGGACGAGGCGGTGCGCCGTCGGCAGTGGTGGCTCGCCCAGAAGAGGCGCGTGGTCTTCACCAACGGCTGCTTCGACCTCCTCCACGTCGGGCACCTGGCGCTGCTGCGCCACGCGGCCAGCCTCGGCGACGTGCTCCTGGTGGCCATCAACAGCGACGACTCGGTGCGGCGCCTCAAGGGCGCGGGGCGCCCGGTCGTGCCCGAGGAGGGGCGGGCCCGCCTGGTCGCGGCCCTGGAGTGCGTCGACGCGGTGGTCTGCTTCGAGGAGGACACGCCGCTCGAGGTGCTGGAGCGGCTGCGGCCGGACGTGCTCGTGAAGGGCGCGGACTACGGCCTCGACGAGGTCGTGGGTCGAGCCCTGGTGGAGAGCTACGGCGGCCGGGTGGTCCTGGTTCCCCTGGTGCCCGATCACTCGACGTCGACGCTCGTGAGCCGGATCCGCGAGTCGAGGTAGCCGCTCGACCGTCTGGCGCAGCCGCGCCGGTCCGAAAGGACCGAAAGGGCTGCTTGACTCGTGCGAAGCGGATTACATAAAATCACGAGATGGTTACGCCGTGTCCGTCCACGGTGGTGCCCGCGTAGACGCGTGGGAAATGGTGGTCTGGCTTCCCGACGGGAGGTCCTCGATGCAGGCGAGGAACGAAGCGTATCGGTGGTTGACCGGGCACGTCACGGTCGGGGCGGCGGTGCTCGCGCTGGTCTGCATGGGGCGTCCCGCGTACGCCCAGGGTGGCTGCACCAAGGACACCGACTGCAAGGGCGCGCGCGTGTGCGAGAGCGGGAAGTGCGTGGACCCGCCTCCGCCTGCAGCCGAAGCCCCGGCTGCGCCCGCGCCCACCGCGTGCCAGAAGGACACCGACTGCACCGGCGACCTCGTGTGCGAGAACAGCGTCTGCGCGGTCGCTGGCTCGGTGCCTGCCGATCAGGGCGCAGCAGCCGAGGAGCCGCAGCAGGCCGAGCCGGAGATGGCCGCGGCCGAGACCGCCGCCGCCGGAGCCGCCGCCACCACCCCCGCCGGCACCGGAGCCGCCGCCACCACCGCCGCCCGTGGTGCAGCCGCCCCCCGCGTACGAGCCCCCTACCGTCGTCGCGTCGAGGCCGTTCAAGCGGAAGCGGACCTACTCGTTCATCGCCGCCGGCGCCGCCGGTTTCTTCGCCAAGAAGCTCGACACGAGCCTCCCCGGCCTGGCCACCAGCGACGCCATCACCAAGGTCATCGGCGTCGACGCCAGCGTGGGATTCACGCTCGCGCAGATCAACCCGCGCCTCGCCCTGCAGCTGGCCCTCGAGATGGGCCTGATGTTCGATCCCTCGACCAGCAAGGGGAACTACCTGGCGGCGCCCATGGCGATGAACCTGGGGCTGCGCTTCGACCTGACGAGCGGCGTGGCCCTCGACGTCCGGGTCGGCGGCGGCGGCGTCGTGAGCGCCGTCGAGACGACGGATGGCAGCGCCGGGTCCCGCACGAAGATGCACCCCGTCGGCCAGGTCTCTCTCAACTGGTTCTTCATCGACCTCCTGCACCTGGGGTTCGACACGTGGATCGGGAAGGACAACACCCTGGCGGTCCTCAAGTTCGGCATCGGGTTCTGACATGGCGAGCGAGCGCAGCGAGCGAGGAATGCGGGTGGAGGCTGTGCCGAGCCCGCATCCTGTCTGAGAGCGGGGGACGACATCATGCGAAACGCAGCTCGTGTTGTCCGTCACGTCCTGTGGCCCTTGTGGGCCGTGGCCGCGGTGTGCCTCGCGGGCCCGGCCTGGGCCGCGTGCCCGACCGGCCAGGTGGCGTGCGGGACCGGCTACTGCATTCCGGCGCGGCAGACGTGCTGCGACAGCGTCGGGTACCCCAACAAGTACTGCCCGGCCGGGAGGGCCTGCAACACCGACGGCCAGACCTGCCAGGGCAGCGCGATGACGTGCCTACCCAGCTACGTCGCCGCCATGGCGAGCTGTGGCACCGAGGCGTGCGCCTGCACGACGAGCTGCACGGGCAACTCGTCGTGCGCGACGAACTGCTGCGCGCCGGCAGCAAACTCGACCAGCGGCAACTACTGCGCCCCGAGCTGTGTGTGCCAGGGATCGGGATCCCTCGTCCTCTACTGTTCCTCCGCCATCATCGACGCCGGCGTCAGCGATGCCGCCACCTGGCCCGACAGCGGGGGCGGGGACAAGGATGGCGGCTCCAGGCCCAGCGGCCCGACCAGGGACCCGTTCGGCCCGGGCTGCAGCGTCGGTGGAGGCGGCCCCTTCTTCGCGACCGGCGCCGGCCTGCTGCTGGTGCTGCTCGGCCTGGGGTGGCGGCGTCGGCGCGCCCGGCGATAGGCGAGAAACCACGCGCCCGGGGGGACCCCGGGCACGCGAGCCAAGAGGAGCCGCATGTCGAACGAGCACGAGGACGGCAGGAATCCCAGCGCACGGCCCGGGACGGGCGTCTCGCCGGCCCCGGCGGATCGGCGCGCCGGACCGGTCACGCGGCGCGACGCCTTCAAGCGGATCGCGTCGACCGTGGTGGGTGGCGTGGCCCTGGCCGTGGGCGGGCCGCTCGTGGCCCGCAAGGCGCACGCGGCGGGATACTACAGCCGCTACTCCAGCAGCTACAGCAGCCGCTACTACAGCCAGTACAGCAGCCGCTACTACAGCCAGTACAACAGTCGGTATAACAGCCACTACAACAGTCGATACAACAGCCAGTACAACAGCCGGTACAACAGCGTGTCGCGGCAGCAGGAGTACCGGAGCCAGGATCGGAGGACCCAGGACCGCCAGCAGGAGTACCGCCGCCAGGACATCTACCGCAGCCAGCAGAACCAGGTGGTGAAGGACTCCATCAAGAAGCAGGTGGAGCAGGAGAAGCGCAATCGCTACGTCTCGACGGCCTACACCAGCCGCGCCACGAGCACGTACACCAGCCGCGCGCCGTACACGAGCCGGTACCTCTCCACGGCCTACACCAGCCGCGCCCCGGCGCACTACGCGAGCCATGCCCCGGCCTACACCAGCCGCGCCCCGGCGCATTACACCAGCCGGGCCACGATCCCGGAGCACAAGGCACCCGTGAAGCCCGAGCACAAGGCGCCGGTGAAGCCCGAGTCCAAGGTGCCGCCGAAGGGGAAGACCCCCTACTCGAGCTGGTACTGCAGCCAGGGGCTCTGGCACCGGTACTCCAGCCTCGCCTGAGCTACGCGATGCGGATCCTGCTGGCCTGTCTGGTGGCGCTCGCGGTCGGTGCTCCGGCACCGGCGGCGGCCGCGCCGAAGGGTCAGGCCAACACCGGCGTGCTGGTCCTCTCGTCCCAGACGGAGGGGGCGGAGGTCTACGTCGACGGCAAGCTCGTCGGCAAGACCCCGCTCAAGGAGCCCCTCGCGCTGAAGCCCGGGAAGTACACCCTCAAGATGACCAAGCGCGGGTACACGGAGTACATCGACGTATTCGCCATCCGTGCCCGCAAGGAGACCAAGCTCGACATCGACCTGCTCCCGGTCGCCGGGGTCCTGCGCATCACGGCCAACGTGCAGCCGGCGCGCATCTTCGTCGACGGCAAGTTCGTCGGGGAGACGCCGCTCGAGGCCGAGATCCCCGCGGGCGCCCGCACCATCAAGGTGACCAAGGGGGGCTACAAGGACCTCGTGAAGAAGGTGGACGTCGTGGCCGGGCAGCCCCTGAACCTGGACCTGACGCTCGAGGAGCTGCCGGCGGATCAGAACCCGTTCCGGCCACCACCGCCGAAGCCGCTCAAGTGGTACGAGCGGTGGTGGGTGTGGACGGTGATCGCCGGCGGCGCCACGGCGCTCGCGCTGGTCATAGCGCTGCCCAGCTACTACCTGGGACGCGATCCGGTCGACGCCTTCGGTCCGCAGTTCTGCTGGGGCGTCGGCGTCTCCTGCCGATAGCCGCGGCGCTGAGGGCGCGAGGGCCGTGGGGACGAGGACGCGGAGCGCCGGCAGGCGCGAGCCGGCGCGCGAGGCGCGAGCCGCGAGCCGGTGCCGGGCCCCCATCGCGCGGGCAGCGCGCGGTGGGGGGAGGCTCGCCCCGGCCTTGCCGGGGCGAGGGGGGACGGGAACGTCCCCCCCTCAACGGCGCCCTATCGCCGGCAGCGCGACTGCGCCGCCCGGGCGGCGCCGACCACGCGGGGGTCCTTGTCGGCCTCCGCCTCCTTGAACACCTTCGTGGCGCCGGACGGGCAGATGGCGGCGATCGCCTCCAGCGCCGCGGCACGCAGCCGCGCGGACGCCGGGTCGACTGACGCCTGACGCAGGGAGGGGAGCGCGCGCTCGTCGCCGACGCGGCCGAGGGCGCGGGCCAGCGTCACGGCCAGCGACTCCCCCCGATCGTCAGTGCCGGGCTCGGTGCGCACCTCGTCCAGGAGGCGCGCCAGCTCGGGCGCGAGGCTGCGGTCGCCGAGGGTGCCCAGGGCCCCGGCGGCGGTCTCGCGGAGGAGCGCCGGGCGCTTCGGATCGCCGAGCACCGCCAGCAGGATCTTCCCCGCCTGCGGGTCGCGGCAGGCCACCAGCGCACGCAGGGCGGTGCGGGCGACCTCGCGGTCGGCGTCGGCGGTGGCGCGCCGCAGTGGGGTCAGGGATGCCGCTCCGCTGCAGCGCTCCGCGAGGGCCGTGGCCGCCTCGCGCCGGACCAGGGGCCAGCGGTCAGTGGTCAGGGCGTCGGCGACGTCGGCCTCGAGGGCGACGTCGCGGCGTCGCCCCAGGCCCGTCACGGCAGCGCGCCGCACCTCGGGGGAGGCGTCCTTGAGGGCACGTCGCAGCAGCGGCCCCGCCGCCGTCGCGGGCAGGTCGGCCGCGGCCGAGGCGGCCGCCTCGCGCACTTCGGGCTCGGGGGCCGCGAGGAGCCGCCCCAGCACCGGCGCCAGCCGTGCATCGCGCAGGGCACCGCAGGCACGGGCCACGCGGAAGCGCTCCTCGAAGCCTGGTGACCGCGGCGCCACCGCGGCCACCGCCTCGGCGGCCCGCCCGCGGGCCTCGGCGCCGGCCGCGGCCGCGGTGACGGCGACGGCCCGCAGGAGGTCGGCGCGATGGCGCGCGGCGCCGGCG
>JACRCY010000109.1 GCA_016218785.1 Deltaproteobacteria bacterium | reverse complement strand
CCAGACGTAGACGACGGCGGCGGCGACCGAGAGGGCCATGAGGACGTACGGCTTGACCATCGCCATCACGACGGCGGTGGGCACGCGGAGCGCCACCGACGCAGCGCGGCGGCGCCCCTCCGCCAGCCAGCGCAGCGCCAGGAGCATCGGGCCCAGCGCCGCCATGATGAGCGGCTCCTTGAGCATCGTGCTGGACCAGAAGACCGCGCTCGGGAGGAGTGTCGCGCCGACGAGCACGTCCCGGTGCCGCTCGGCGCGGAACTCCGGCCGAAGGGCGTGGTACAGCATGACTTGCGAGAGGTACGACGCGAGGCCGAAGACCAGCGACGCCGCGTAGACCGAGTTCCCCACCCCGAAGAGCACGAAGGCGGCCGCGGCGGTCATCGAGCCCGACGTCGCGCCCCCGTAGACCTCGAAAGGCAGGTTCGCCTCCCAGTGAAGGAACGTCTTCGCCACCTCTGGGGCAATGCCGGCAAAGTCGAGGCGCATGGCCTCGGCGATCGGCACCGCGTTGCGGAAGTACACCAGCAGGTCGCCGCCGTAGGTGTAGTAGTACGTCACCAGCAGCACCTGCACGGCCGACGAAACCACGTGGCCGAAGAAGCCGATCGTCAACAGCTGCCCTTCGGCCGCCGTATGCCGCTTCAAGACGACCTGGTGAATCCCGAGCCCCACCAGGAACACGATCGGTGTGAAGATGAAGTCTTCCATGGCGGCCTGGGCTTCGTGCCTCGAGAGGACACCCCTATTCGAAGTGCTGGCTCGATTGCCAGCCCCGGGGCCCTCGCTCGCGGCCCTGACGCCGGGGCTCGACTGGGAGGCGCTGGTGCGCTCCGCCGCGCGCCACGGGGTGAGCGCGCTCATCGCCGACGCTCTGGCCGAGGCCGGGGTGACGCCGCCCCCGGTGCCCGCCGCGGCGCTGGCCGACGACGCGCGACGCCTGGTAGCCCAGGGGCTCAAGCTCAAGCGGCTGACGCACACGGTGCTGGGCGCCTTCAGCGCCCGGGGCGTCGTGCCCATCGCGCTCAAGGGCTACGGCCTCGCACTGCGCCTGTACCCCCGGCAGCCCCTTGCCCGGCCTGCGACGGACGTGGACATCCTCGTCGCGCCAGAGCAACTCCGCGCGGTGGAGGACGCGCTGCGCTCCCTCGGGCTGGCCCGGGTGGAGGACATGTCTTTGGCCGACGTCTTCGAGGAGCACCACCACCTGTCCTTCTCTGGTCCCCGCGGGCTGGTCGAGGTCCACTTCAGGCTCTTCAGCGGCTTCGGCGGTGCGGCGTTCGACGACCGGGCGCTGGCCGCGCGCTCGTGGACGGGCTCCATCGACGGCCGACCGGCACGGTACCTCGCGCCCGAGGACGAGCTCGTCTACCTCGCGACGCACGCGGCGAACCACGCCTTCCTCCGCGCCTCCTGGCTGGTGGACCTGCAGCGCTTCCTCGCGCACCACCCGGCTCTCGACTGGGCGGAGATGGCCGCGCGGGCCGAGCGGGCCGGCTTCCGCACCGCGGTCGCGACGACGTTGGCCCTGCTGGAGCGCCTGCTCGAGGTCCGGCTCCCCGAGGCCGCCCAGCGCGCCTTCCCCCTGGGCCGCGGGCGGCGGCTCGTCGACCGGCTCGCGTTCTCGCCGGCCAGCCTCGACTCGTCGGCGCTCGCGGGCCACCACCTCGGGAGCTTCTTGCTGCGCTTGTTGCTCGTCGATTCCGCCGGGCATGGGCTACGACACCTCGTGGACGGAGCGCGGCGCTACCTACGGCGCGCGCGCGCGGAGCGCTGATGCCTGCGTCGGACCAGAGCCGCTGGTGGATCGCCGCCGAGGCCACGCTCGGCGCCGCCGTCGTCGTCCTCGCCGCGTCGCTGGGCGGCGCGCCGCCCTGGACGCTCTGGCTGCTCTGCGCGCTCGCCGTGGTCGCGCTTCAGCTGTGGATGGTGGGGGCCTCCCGGAACCACCGGCGCTGGGGGTGGCACCCGGCGCTGCTGGTTCCCCTTGCCGCGGCCGGCCTCGCCGTCTTCCAGTTGGTGCCGCTTCCGCCCGCGTTGCTGCGGCTGCTCTCGGCGGAGAACGCCGAGCTGCGCGAGTTCGCGCTCGTGCCGCTCGGGCTGGAGCAGTGGCGGCCGATCACGGTGGACGCGCCGTCGACCTGGCGGGCGCTCGCACGCGTCATCGCTCTCGGCTCGCTCCTGGTGGTGGCCATCGAGCTGGGCCGCTTCGAGGCGACGCGGCGCCGGCTCCTCGCCGTGATGGCCCTCGCCGGCGCGGCGACGGCCGTCTGCGGCTTCGGCCACGAGCTGGCGAGCGCAGAGGCGCTGTTCGGTGTGCACCGCTTCGCCACCGCTGCGCGGTTCCTCACCCCGTTTGGCAACGCCAACCACCTGGCGGCCTGGTTGACGCTGACGGGGACCATTGCGCTCGCCCTGGCCATGGACTCCAGGACGCGCGACGCGGCCGTAGGGTGGGGCGCGGCCGCCCTGGCTTGCGGGCTCGGCGTGTTCTTCTCGCTCTCCCGCGGCGGCATCGGCACGTTCGTCGCCACCTGGGGCCTCGTTGGCGCGGTGTTCATCTCGCGGCGCGGCGGCGGGCTCAAGGCCGTCTTCCCGTGGCTGGTGATGGGGGCGACGGTGGTGTTCGCCGGGCTGATGGGCTTCGAGCAGTTGCTCGAGCGCGCGGACACGGTGAGCAGCCTCGAGAAGCTGCGCGCCACCAAGGTCGACTGCTGGCCCATGTTCCTGAAGGCGGCCATGGCCTTCCCGGTGGCCGGCATGGGGCTGGGAGCGTTCGAGCTGGCCGCGGGGCGGTTCCAGGACCGGGACCCGACCGTCACCTTCACGCACCCGGAGAACCTCGGCCTGCAGTGGCTCTCGGAGGCCGGCGTTCCGGTGGCGTTGCTCCTCGCGGCGCTCGCAGTTCGTGCGGCGCTCAGGCTGTGGGGGCAGACCGCCTCCCTGCGGCTCGAGCGGATCGCCTTGCTCGGCGTCGGTGGCGTGCTCTTGCACGACGTGTTCGACTACTCGCTCGAGCTCAACGCGGTCTCGACCGCCCTGGTGGTCGTGGTCGGCCTGGTTGCAGGCATCAACGGGGATCGCGACGCGAGGCCGCGGCGCGCGGTGCGGCTGCGGGGCCTTGCCGTGTCCGGCGCCGTGGCGGCCGCCGTGTTCGGCGCTCTCGTCGCTGGCACGCCGGCGCACGCCACCGCCGAGAACGAGCTGGCCGACGTCATCCGGCGCCCGGGCACAGCGAGGGAGGTGCGTGCCGCGGCGGTGCGCGGCATCGACCGCCACCCGGCGGACTGGGTGCTGTACTCCAACGCGGCGGCCGATGCGGCGCGGCGCGGCGATCCCCGCGAGGCGCTGGCGTGGGTCAACCGGCTCCTGTTCCTTCGGCCCGTCGACGCGCGGGCGCACGTGGCCGCTGCCCAGGCGCTCGTGCGGCTCGGCAAGCCGCGCCAGGCGCTGCTCGAGCAGAGGGCTGCGTGGCGCCTCGGCGACGCCTCCTCGCTCGAGTGGGGCCTGGCCCTCGCCGCGCGCGAGCGGGCCTGGGAGGCCATCGTGCTCGACCGGCGCGGGCACCTGTCGAACGCCATCCAGCTCCTGCGCGCGCGCAACCGCCTCGAGGACGCGGCGCTGTTGCTGCGCGCGGCCGAGGCGGCCTCACCGTCCGAAGACGTCGCGGCCGAGCTCGCGGTGCTGCGCATCCAGCATGACGCTGATTCCGGCGAGGTCGTGGCGGCGCTGGCGAAGCTCGACGCGCTGCCTCGCGAAGAGCGGGAGTCGGTTCCGCTGACCTTGCTGCGAGTCGAGGTGCTGGGCCGGCTCGACCGGCTCGACGAGGGCATCAAGGCCCTCGAGGCGCTCTCGGTGCGGGAGCCCGGTCGCCTCGATGTCGCCTTGAGGCTGGCGGACGCGTACGCCGGGGTGCGCCGGTGCGTGGCCGCCCGTGAGGTGCTCGGCCGGGCCCGGATGCTGGCCGTCGAGCCGTCCAGCCGGTCCCTGGTGTTTGAGAAGGAGGCGGCCTGCTGGATCGCCGAGGAACGGTGGCCCCGCGCGCTCGAGGCGCTGGAGACGGCGGCGCGCGTCGAGCCCGGCCGGGCCGACCTGCACTACCGCGTCGCCGAGGTGCTCGAGCGCATGGGCAGCCTGCACTCGGCGCTCGAGGAGCTGCGCCGGGCGCGGCTGTTGGACACGCCCGAGGGCGCCAGGAGCCGGGACGCCTGGCTCCAGCGGCTCGAGGCGGCGGACCAGCAGGGCCCGCGGTGACCCGCGCGTTTGAACTTCGCGGGCTCTTGGTGGTACTGAGGGCTTTCGAATGTCCTCCGCCAGCACCGGCGATGTGCTCACCGCGGGCGCGGTCGATCCGCGCTATTACCTGCGCGTCCTCCTCCGCCGCAAGTGGCTGATTCTGCTCGCGTTTGGGGTCTCCACGGCGGCGATGACGCTCTACACCACCCGGCAGCCGCGGGTGTACGCGGCTCAGATCAGCATCATCATCGACCCGCGAGAGCCCCGCTTTCTCGACAACCAGATCCAGGACGTCAACAGCGACGGCGCGGCAAACTACTGGGCGAACAAGGAGTACATCGAGACGCAGTTCCGGATCATCACCAGCCGAGCGGTGTCCCAGCGCGTGGTGGAGAAGCTGGGCCTGAGCGGTGACGCCGCGTTCCTGGGCCTCAGGAAGCTCCAGGACGAGAAGGCGCGCGCAGAGGTCATGAAGCGGATGGACGCGGTGGCGATGCTGCAGGGGAAGATCAAGGTCGAGCCGGTGAAGGACTCCCGCGTCGCCCTCATCAAGATCGAAGACAGCGATCCGCACCGCGCGGCGCTGCTCGCCAACGAGGTCGCGCAGGCCTACATCGACGAGACGCTCGCGCAGAAGCTCAAGGTGACCGAGAACGCCTCGAAGTGGCTCGACGAGCGCCGGGACAGCCTCTCCGAAACGGCGAAGTCGAGCGAGCTCGCGCTGTACACCTTCCGGAAGCAGGCGGACATGCTGAGCTCCTCGCCCGACGATCGCGCGAGCATGGTGTCGCAGCGGCTCCAGACGACGAGCACGGCGCTGACGGACGTGCAGCTCAAGATCGCCGGCCACCGGGCGCGCGTCGCCGCGATCCGCAGCGTTCAGGCCAGCCAGGAGGCGGAGGACCGGCTGTGGGCCGAGGCACTGCCGGCGGCGCGCGAGAACGCGACGCTGGTGGAGTTCAAGAGGCGGGTCTTGACCCTCAAGAACGAGTGCGCGGATCTGCAGTCGCGGTACCTCGACGGCCACCCGAAGCTGCTCGAATGCCGCGACAAGCTCGGCGGCGCCGAGCGCGACTTCGCGCGCGAGCTGTCGAACCTGGTCGTGTCCACCGAGGCCGAGCTGCGCGAGGCGGTGGAGAAGGAGCGCAACCTCAAGGTTCTGCTCGACGGGGCGAAGGCGGAGGCGTTTGAGGTCGAGAAGAAGAAGCTCGAGCTCGACCGCCTGAAGCAGGAGACCGAAAGCAACAAGCGCCAGTATGAGTCCGTCTTCAAACGGCTCAAGGACATCGAGCTGTCCGGGCTGCTCCGGACCTCCAACGTCCGGGTGCTGGACGGGGCGCGGCCGGTGCTCGCTCCAGTTCGTCCGAACGTGCCGCAGGGCGTGCTGATGGGCATCGTGATGGGGCTGGTGCTGGGCATCGGCCTGGCGCTGATGCTCGAGTTCCTCGACACCTCGGTGATGACCCAGAACGACGTCGAGGAGCGCCTGGGCCTCACCTTCCTCGGCTTCCTGCCGACGATTCCGGACACCGCGGGCGCGACCAAGGACCTGCACGTGTTCCGCGAACCGAAGTCGCTCATCGCGGAGTGCACCCGGGCGATACGGACCAACCTG
>JACRCY010000108.1 GCA_016218785.1 Deltaproteobacteria bacterium | reverse complement strand
GGACGCTGGCCCGGAGGTCGGGGTCCGCCGCGCCGGCGGGGCCACGGCCGCGGTGACGGCGGCGAACCGGCGCGCGAACAGCACCCCCGCGGCGCCGAGCGCCGCGATCGCCCCAACCACGGCCACCGCGGCGACCGCCCCGCGGGCGCGCCGGGCGCCGCGGCTGGGGAGCGCCACCGCCAGGAGCTCGCTCGCCTGGAGCGGCGGGGTCAGCTCGTGCGCGACGTCGCTGTAGACGTACGGCTCGCGCTCCTTGACGAAGCGGGCGATGGCGGCGGTGGCCGCCTCGCTCAGCTCGAGGAAGCGCACGCCCAGCCCCGACGGCAGACCCCCGCTCACGCTCTCGCGCGCCCAGCGCACCTCGGCGAGGGTCTCGATCGGCGCCTCGCAGCCTGGCGCCGCGAACCGGAGCTGCACGAGCGTACCCGGTGGCAGCCGGGTGCCCGTGGCGATGAAGAGCCCGCCCTCGCTGAGGTCGTGGCTGAGACCGGTGTAGAACTGGTGCTCGCTCGCGAACGTGACCTCCACCTCAACGGCGACGCGTGGGTACGCGCGCCGCTGCGTGAAGGTGGCGGGCGACTTGCCGTCGGCAGTCACGAGCAGGCTCTCCTCGTTGGCGTCCACCAAAGATGGTATCACGAGGTGCGGGCGGGGCCGAGCCGGCAGGCAGAGCCGGCGCCCGGCGCGCCCGGCTGGCGGGTTCAGCTCACGTAGCGCGGCTCGCCGCGAGGCGCCGGACGACCTCGGCCAGCGCCCGGTCCAGCGCCAGGCTTCCTGGCGCAGGGGACACGACCGCCGTGGCGCCCCGCGCGGTCAGCCGCGCGACGGTCGCGAGCTGCAGCGAGCCGGACACCACGACGCATGACACCCCCGGCAGTCGGACCCGGACGTCCGAGACGAGGTCACCGAGGTCGTGGTCGAAGGCACCGTCGAGGACGATCGCGTCGGCCCCCCGCCGCGGGTGGCGGCGGACCGGCGGCGGCGGGAGCGCTACCGCAGCGCGACGAGGTTCGTGCCGCTGCGCAGCTTGCGCAGGGCCTTCTCCTCGATCTGCCGCACGCGCTCGCGGGTGACGCCGAAGCGCGCGCCGACCTGCTCGAGCGTCAGCTCGGAGCCGTCGTGGATGCCGAAGCGGAGGGTCAGCACCTGCGCCTCGCGCACGTTCATGCCGTGCAGCGCGTGACGCACCTGCTGCCGCGACTCGGTGGTGGCGGCGTCCTCCTGCGGCGAGGTGGCCTTGCGGTCCTCGATCACGTCGAGCAGCGCCGCGGAGTCGTCGCTGTTGCCGATGGGGCTCTCCAGCGACACCGGCTGCTGGACCAGGCGCAGGAGCGAGGTGACCTTGTCGACCGGCAGGCCGATGGCGCCGGCGATCTCGTCGGGGTTCGGCTCGCGCCCCATCTCCTGCACCAGGGTGCGGGAGACGCGGGTCAGCTTGGCCAGCCCCTCGACCACGTGCACCGGCAGCCGGATGGTGCGCCCCTGCTCGGCGCAGGCGCGCGCCACCGCCTGGCGGACCCACCAGGTGGCGTAGGTGGAGAACTTGTACCCGCGGCGGTAGTCGAACTTCTCCACCGCGCGCATCAGGCCGATGTTCCCCTCCTGGATCAGGTCGAGCAGCGGCACGCCGCGGTTCTGGTAGCGGCGGGCGATGGAGACCACCAGGCGGAGGTTGGCCTGCACCAGGGCGCCGGTGGCGCGCTCGGCGGCGCCCAGGGCCTGCCCCACGGCCTGCGAGGTCTCGCGGATCTCGCCGATGGTGGCGCCGGCGTCGTGCTCGATCCGGCGCAGGCGGGCACGGGCGGCGGCGACCGAACGCCTGGCCTCCTCGATCTCGTCCTTGCGCAGGCCCAGGCGCCGCATCTGCGCCGGGGTGAGCCGGCCGAGGCTGCGCACCGGCAGCCCGAGGCGGCGCTCGATCTCGGTGACGACGGCCTGCTCGCGCTCGACGTCCGCGGACAGGGCGCGCATGCGGCGGGCGATGGCCAGGAGCTGACGCCGGGCGAGCCCGGTCTGCTCCAGCACCTCGATGCACTCGGCGCTGCGGCCGTTGACGGCGCTCTCGCCGTGGCCGTTGCGGCCGTTGCGGCCGTTGCGGCCGTTGTGGCCGTTGTGGCCGTGGCCGTTGCGGCCGGCCTTCGCGTTGGCGCGGGCCGCGGCAGTCAGCCCGGCCGCGCCCAGGCGGCAGACGCGCTCGAGCGAGGCGACCAGGACCGTGCGCAGCGCCTCCTCGCTCTCCTCGCTGTCGGTGTCCTCGACGACGTCGCGGGCGCGGATGCTGCCGTCGCGCAGGCCGCCGTGCAGACGTGCGATCTCCGCGAGCGCGATCCGCGAGCAGGCAATCGCCTGGTGCACGGTGCGGCGCCCGGCCTCGATCCGCCGGGCCAGCTCGATCTCGCCCTCGCGGCCGAGCAGCGGGATCACGCTCATCCGCCGGAAGTAGGCGCGGACCGCGTCCTCTCCGGTATCGTCCTCGTCCTCGTGCTCGCGGGCAGGCTCGGCCGCGGGCGACGCTGCGGTCGTCGTGGTGGTCTCGTCGGAGGCCGTGGTCTCGTCGGTTGCGCTCTCGGCCGCGCTCTCGTCGGGGAGCTCGGGCACCAGCGCCGGCGCGGTCTTCTTGCCGTGGACGCGGGCCTTGGCCGGCTTGCGGCTGCGGGCAGGGCCGACGCCCGCACGCGCCGGGGCGCGCACGACCGGCGCCACGTCCCAGGCGCGCTTGACCTCGTCGAGCACACGACGCCCTTGCGGGAGCGCATCGGTGGCGGCTCGCAGGGGTAGACTGGGAGGGATGGTTCGCTGAGCCATTCTCTGTGCCGCTCTCCTTGCCTGCCCCCCGCGATCCTTGCCCGGCACCTTGGGCATGCGACTCTGGCGCCAGGGGCCTTCGGGGCCGTGGCGAGGGAAGACGTAGGGTCACGGGAGTATAGGCGGTTTCGTTGTGTTGTCCAGAAAAAAAGGAAAGGGGGGGATCCGGGTGGCCGGACCCGGTGATTACTGACCGATAGCCGATAGATACATGCCCGGCATGAGCCCCATCTGCAGGATCAGCAGGGCGGCGATCACCAGGGCCACGGCCGTGGCCGCCGAGCGCTGAGGCCGGGGTTCTCGCGCAAGCTCTCGGAAGTACATGGCCATCACGACCTTCAGGTAATAGAAGATGGCCACCACGCTGTTCAGGACCGCGATGACGACCAGGGGGATCAGCTGGGGATCCATGGTCGCGGCGCGCAGCACGTAGAACTTGGCGAAGAAGCCCGCCGTGGGGGGTATGCCCCCCAGGGACAGGAGGAAGAGGGTCATGGCCAGGGCTGCAGCTGGATGCCGGGTGGCCAGCCCGGCCCAGTCGTCCAGCATCAGGCGCTCGTCGTTGCGGCTCCCCAGCCAGGCCACCACGCCGAACGCCCCCACGGTGCTGAACGTGTAGGCCAGGAGGTAGTAGAGAACCGCGGGCTCCGCCTCCTTGCCCACGACCCCCACCGCGACCACTCCGACCAGGATGTAGCCCGCGTGCGCGATGGCCGAGTAGGCCAGCAGGCGCTTCACGTTCTCCTGGCGCAGGGCCGCGATGTTCCCCAGCGTCATGGTGAGGACGGCGAGCACCTGGAGGATCGTCACCCACCCCCCCGTGCCGATCTTGGCCGTCTCCACGTTGAACGCGGTCGTCAAGACCCGCAGCAGCGCGGCGAACGCGGCCGCCTTCACGCCCGCCGCCATGAACGCGGTGACCGGCGTGGGCGCGCCCTCGTAGGCGTCCGGAGTCCACATGTGGAACGGGACCGCCGCGATCTTGTAGCCGAGGCCGCAGAGCAGGAAGAGCAGCCCGATGATGAAGATCGGATCGGACGCCGCCCCGCTCGCCTTGGCGGCGATGCCGGCGAGGCTCGTGGTGCCGGTGGCCCCGTACACGAGGGCGATGCCGTAGAGCAGCACCCCCGCCGAGAAGGCGCCGACCAGGTAGTACTTGAAGGCGGCCTCGGGCGAGCGGGCCACGCGCAGGCGCGAGCCGACGAGGACGTAGACCCCCAGGGACATGGTCTCGAGGCCGAGGAAGACGGTCACGAGGTCCGCGGCGGAGGCCAGGATCATCATGCCGGCCACGCAGAAGAGGACGAGCGCGTAGAACTCGCCGAACTCGCACTCGTGCTCGCGCAGCCACGACTGCGACAACAGGAGCGACAGGATGGCGGCCGCCAGGAAGACTGCCTCGAAGAAGCGCGTCCCCCGATCCACGACGAGCATGCCGTCGTAGAGGCTGCGCGGGGGGAGAGAGACCGCCGACCAGACCACCAAGGCCAGGGCGACGAGGCAGCCGAGCAGCGCCAGGGGCATGAGGGCCGCGCCCGCGCCGTCGCGGCCGCGCGCGAACGCGTCGAGCAAGAGCAGAACCACGGCGAAGAGCGTGACCGTCAGGAGCGGCAGCTGGTGGAGGAGCTGGGTGGCGTCGAAGCTCATCGGCCACCTCCTTCACCCGGGGCCCGGGCCGGGGCCGGGCCCGGGGCGGACGGCTGGGCGCCGAGCTTCTGCTGCAGGGCCGGCAGCCGGGGCGGGCGCCGGAGCGCCTCCTCCAGGCGGTTGCTCATGCCGCGCGGCGCGGGGCCCGCCGCGGGGCCCGCGGCCGGGCCCGCG
>JACRCY010000102.1 GCA_016218785.1 Deltaproteobacteria bacterium | reverse complement strand
CTACGGGCCGCGGGTGAACGGGGAGACGGCCGAGGTGGTCCATGCCACGCGCGCGGCGTTCACCACCGGCACCGAGAGGTTCGCGTTCCAGCTCGGCGGCGGCCCGTACCTCGCCGCGCTGAGCCTCGACTTCGTCACGCTGCGGTGGCCGCACCTCTTCTGGGAGCTCGTCCATTTTCGTGTCAACGCCTTCATCTCGGTGGGCGCGGTCGAGGTCGGCAGCGTGGTCGGCTACCCGCTCCGGCTCGACGCGGTCGGGCGCCACGAAGTGCGCTTCGGCGTGGCCCTGGGGTTCGCCTCGGTCATGCGCAACCACGAGGGGACCTACAACGGCTTCGGCGTGACGCCGCAGGTGAGCTACCTCCTGCGCCGGAGCCAGCACCTGGCGTTCGAGTTCACGGCTTCGGTCCTGTTCGCGGTCGCCGGCAAGTACAGCGACGTGGAAGGGACGCCGCCCGAGCGGCCGCCGCCGTGCCCCATCGGCGCCTTCGGCCTGCGCTTCTAGGAGACCGGCCGGCGGCGCGCTAGCGGCAGCAGGTCTGCGTCGCGCCCGCGCAGCAGGCGGCGCCGGCGTACTCGCTCCACAGGGCGGCCACGGTCTCGCCGGTCAGGGTCGCGATCACGTCGGGCGACCAGGCCACTCCGTCGCCGGCCGCCAGGCTCAGGTTGAGCCGGTGGAGGAAGTCGGGGTGGAGGCCGTCGATCCAGAGCAGGAAGAAGGCCGGCTTCCAGTACCCGGCGTCGTCCCACTCGCCGGTCTTCGACGGCACCGCGCCCGCGGGCTTGTAGCCGGCGCGGATGCGCACGAAGTCCGCGATCCCCTCGATGACGTTACCGAGCCGCGCGTAGGTGCCCTCGCCCGCGGCCTGGTCGTCGTTCTGGTACATGTGGGTCATCTCGTGGAGGAGCACGCCCGTGATCTCGGCGAGCACGTCGCGCCCCTGCCCGGCGACGATGGCGAGGAAGTGCGTGCTGATCATCACCGTGATGTCGCCGACGTCGCCCGCCGCGCAGCGGCACGACGCGCACGGCGGCCTCGCCGCGGAGGGGGCACCGGGCCTCGCAGAGCGCGCAGCCGGTGCAGCGCGTGGCGTCGATCACGGGGAGCAGCAGGGCGTCGCCCCAGGCCAGGCGCGCGCCCGCCGCGCGCAGCGTGACGGCCTCGAACGGGCAGGCCGCGTGGCAGGAGAGGCAGGCCTGGCCGCGTGCGTGGGGCAGGCAGCGCGCCAGGTCGATGACCGCGGTGCCGATCCGGGCGCGGCGTTTCTCGTCGAGCGGCAGGGCGCGGATCGCGCCGGTGGGACACACCGCGCCGCACGCGTTGCAGTCGTAGCGGCACCCGCCGGCGCGGCCGACCAGCACCGGCGTCTCCAGGAACAGCGGGCTCGCGCCGCGCTGCGCCGGCACCAGCGTGAGCGTCGGGCAGGCGTGCACGCACGAGCCGCAGCGGACGCAGAGGCGCTGCAGCGTCGCCTCGGGCACGGTGCCCGGCGGGCGCAGGAGGGGCGCGTCCGCGGCGGCCGCGGGTCGCAGCCACCGCAGGCCAGTGGCCGCACCCACGCCGAGCGGGAGCGACGCCAGCCAGGCCCGGCGCCCGGGCAGCGGCGGCGCCGCCGAGGCCGGCCAGCGCGGCACGTAGCGGAACGCGACGGCCGCCGTGGGGCAGGTGGCGGCGCACTCGTGGCAGTGGACGCACTCGGTGCGGTCGAAGCCGGCCGAGGTCGGACCGAGGGCGGCCATCCGACAGTGGCCCACGCACCGGCCGCACGCGGAGCAGCCGGCCGCCACGTCGCGGCGGAAGAGGGCGACGCGCGACGCCAGCGCGAGGAGGGCGCCGAGCGGGCAGAGGAGGCGGCAGAAGGCGCGCGGGCCGAGCGCCACCGCGAGGACGCCGAGCAGGGCGGCGCCGCCGAGGAGCAGGGCGCGCTCGGCCACGGCGGGCCGGAAGACGGCGGCGAGGCGTGAAGCCCAGGCGAGCGGATCGAGGAGCCACGCGACCGCGACCCCGGCCGCCGCGCAGCACGCGAGCACGACGAGCAGGTGGAGCTTGAGCGCCCTGAACCGGGGCGCGCGCAGCGACCGCGCGGCCACGGCGTCGACGACGTCGATGATGGTGCCCATGGGGCAGGCCCAGCCGCAGAAGACGCGGCCGCCGAGCACGGTCAGCGCGAGGAGCCCGAGCGCGAAGGCGAGGCCCACGAGCCACGCCCGCGCGCCCAAGCTCGCGCTGCCCGTGGCCGCGACGTCGGCGCGGAACAGGACCTTGGTGACGCCGACCTCCGCCGGCCACCAGAGACAGGCGACGAACGCCGCGAACGTGACCCCCTGGACGAGCCGCCGCCAGCGTGTCACGGGCCGCCCCCATCGTCGTGGCGCCGGACCTCGATCCCCCCCACGGGGCAGACGGACGCGCAGTAGCCGCAGGAGTTGCAGCGCTCCTCCACGACCTCGATGCCCCGCGCCGTCACGCGGATGGCGGCCGTGGGGCAGGCGACCACGCAGCCCGTGCAGCCGGCGCAGGCCTCGAGCACGACCACGCGCGGCCGGGGACGGCGACGGGGCGGGCCCGCGGCCGCCGCGCCCCAGGCGAGCCCGGCGCCCAGCGCCACGCCGCCGGCTGCGCGGAACAGGCTGCGGCGCGTCAGCGTCGGGCGGTCGGGTCGCTCACCGCTCACGGCGTCCCTCCACGGCCGCGCGCCGTGCGGCGGCCGCCTCCAGCGCGGGGTAGAGCTCGGCGATCGCGGCCCGGTAGGGCGCCAGCCGCGCGGCCGTGGGGGCCTGCGCGCCCAGCTCGCGGCAGACGCGCGCGGCGGCCCGCCCGCTGACCGCGGCGTGCCAGATCCCCTCCAGCGTCAGGGCGTCGATGAGCCGCGCGGCCGTGCCCACCACCAGGAGCCCGTCGGCGTACGGGGTCGCCAGCGGGGGCGCGGACGGCGCCAGCCCGACGATGGCGTCGCGTCGCCGCCCGCCGCGCAGCTCGGGGCGCAGCCGCACCTCCTCCTCGAGGAGGGCGGCCGCGGCGTGGCCGCGCCGCGCGCTCACGGCCAGGCCCACGTTCGCCTCGCGTGGGCCGGAGGGGATGATCCAGAAGTAGAAGGGGTGCAGGGCCGGGCGCTTGAGGTGGTAAAACCTCGAGGTGTCGGCCATGCTCACGTCGACGAGGCGGTAGGCGAGGCAGGCGGCCAGCTGGTCGAGCGGGAGGCGCGTGTCGAGCCCCGCGAGCCGCGCGACCCCGGCGGCCACGCCGTCCGCGGCGATCACCACGCGCGCGCGCACCTGCGGACGCGCCGGGCCCCGGGCGAGCGTCACCGTGCGGCCGCCGCCGTCGAAGGGGCCGACGGCGCTCACGGTGGTCCCCGGCCGCAGCAGGCCGCCGCGTTGCGCCACGATCTGGCCGAGGTCGTGCTCCAGCCGCGGGCGGTCGAGCACCACCTGCTCGAAGGGGGCCCGGATGGACCAGCGCACCCAGCCGGGGCGGGGCTCGAGGCCGAACGTCTCGAGGGCGGCCGGCCGCGTGACCTCGCCGCAGCGGAGCGGGTGTCCCAGGCGCGCGCGGGCGTCGACCACCAGCACGCGGGCGCCCGCGGCGCACAGGTCGAGCGCGGCGGCGAGCCCGGCCGGCCCGGCCCCTGCGACCAGCACGTCTACCGAGTCCGGGAAGTCGGCGGCCATGGGGCGCATTCCCGCCCGGGCGGTGTCAGGCCCAGCTGTCGAAGCGCGCGAACTGCATCGTGAAGTTGGCGCGCCCCTGCGTCAGCGAGCGTACGTTCGTGGAATAGCCGAACATGCGCTGCAGCGCGACCTTGGCGTCGATGACGCGGTTCTGCCCGCGGAAGCCGACGTTCTCGATCTGGCCGCGGCGGGCGTTGAGGTCGCCCAGGACCTCGCCCATGAACTCCTCGGGCACGATGACCTCGACCTGCATGATCGGCTCGAGCAGCGTGGGCCCGCCGTCGCGGAGCGCGTGCCGGAGCGCCTCGCTGCCGGCGATCTTGTGGCCGATGACCGTGGAGGCGCCGTCGCGGTGGTCGACGCCGACCACCACCACCTCGACGTCCTCGAGCGGGTAGCCGCCGGCCGGTCCCGAGGAGGCCGCCTCGCGGGCGCCCTCGAGCGCGGCGTCGACGATCTCCTGCGGCACGGGGGCCCCTGGCGGCACCTCGGCGCGGAAGACCTTGCCGGCGCCACGCGTCCGGGGCGCGACGCGGACCCGGGCGTGGCCGTAGATCTGGGAGTCCTCCAGCTCGCGCTGGAACCGGGCCTCGCCCTCGGCGGGCCGGGTGATGGTCTCGCGGAAGACGACCTGCGGCTTGCCCACCGCCGCCTCGACGTTGTACTCGCGCAGCAGGCGGTCGATGATGATCTCGAGGTGCAGCTCCCCCATGCCGCGGATCAGGGTCTGCCCGGTCTCGGGGTCCTCGTGCACGCGGAAGGTGGGGTCCTCGTCGGACATCTTGCCGAGGGCGAGGTCGAGCTTCTCCTTCTCCGCCAGGGTGCGCGGCTCGATGGCCGCCGCGATCACCGGCTCGTACGTGTCGATGCGCTCGAGGAGGATGGGGTGCGCGGGGGCGCACAGGGTGTCCCCGGTGCTCGTCTCCTTGAGGCCGTTGGCGGTGACGATCATGCCGGCTACCGCCTTGTCGAGGCGGTCGCGCTTGTTGGCGTGGACCGAGAAGAGGCGCGCGATCCGCTCGGTGCGCCCGGTGCGCGCGTTCAGGACCTCCTCGCCGGGCCGGACCGCGCCCGAGTAGACGCGCAGGTAGACCTGGCGCCGCCCCTGGTCCATGGCGACCTTGAAGGCGAGGGCGGAGAACGGGGCCTTCTCCTCGGGCGGCCGGGTCGCGTGCACGGCGCTGCCGGGCACGACGCCGTCCACCGGCGGCACCTCCAGCGGGGAGGGGAGGAAGTCGACCACCGCGTCGAGGCAGGGCTGCACGCCCTTGTTGCGCAGGGCCGCGCCGCACAGCACCGGCACGACGGCGTTCTTGAGCACGCCCTGGCGCAGGGCCGCCTTCACGTCGGCGGCCGGGACCTCCTCGCCGGCGAGGAAGCGCTCGGCGAGGGCGTCGTCGAAGTCGGCGGCCGCCTCGACCACCTGCTCGCGCATGCCGCGGGCGCGCTCGCGCAGGTCGGCCGGGATCTCGTCCTCGCGGGGGGGCTCCTCCTCGGCCCCGCTGAAGGTGAGGGCCTTCTGCGCGAGGAGGTCGACGACGCCGGTGAAGCGGTCCTCGGCGCCGATGGGGAGCTGCAGCGGCACCGGGCGCCCGCCCAGCCGGGTGCGGATCTCCGCCACGGCGGCGTCGAAGTCGGCCCCGAGGCGGTCCATCTTGTTGATGAACGCGAGCCGGGGGACGTTGAACTTGTCGGCCTGGCGCCACACCGTCTCGCTCTGGGGCTCCACGCCGGAGACGGCGCAGAAGACCACGACGGCGCCGTCGAGCACCCGCAGGCTCCGCTCCACCTCGATGGTGAAGTCGACGTGGCCGGGGGTGTCGATGAGGTGGATCTCGTGGTTGCGCCACGACCGGGTCGTGGCCGCGGCCGTGATGGTGATGCCGCGCTCGCGCTCCTGCGGCATCCAGTCCATCTGCGTGTCCCCCTCGTCGATGTCGCCGATCTTGTGGATGCGGCCGGAGTAGAAGAGGAACCGCTCGGTGAGCGTGGTCTTGCCCGCGTCGATGTGCGCGGCAATCCCGATGTTGCGGACGAGGGCGAGCTTGGCCATACGAGCGAGGAATTCTAGGGGACGAAGGGGGCCCAAGTCAAAGCGTGCGGCCAGGCTCCAGCGACGGGGGAGGGGCTATCGCCAGGTGCTCCACTTGGGGCGGAACCCGAGGATCACGCACCCGCGCGTGGGGCTGGTGCAGTCGATGGTGCCCACGGAGCCGTGCGGCGCGCTGCTCCCCTTGGAGGCCACGCCGGCGCTGACCCCGACGATCACCACCACCGCGGCGCCGATGCCGGTCCAGAACCACCACTTCTTGTAGATCGGCTGCGGCTCGTCGGTCGGCGTCTTCTGCGGGAAGGTCGTGGCCGTGGGCGTCACGGTCGGGGCCGGCTCGGGCTCGACCTTGGCGACCACGGGCGCGGGCGCCGAGCGCTTGGAGTCCTTGGGGTCCTCGCGGTCCACGGCCGGACCCGGCGGCGGCAGCGGCGTGGCCTTCACCACGGGCTTGGGCGGCGGCGGGGGCGGCGGCGCGGGCTTGGGCGGCGGCGGCGCGGCTTTCGGCGCCGGCCCGCCCTTGGGCACGGGCGTCACCCGGCCGCCGATCTTCGCCTCGAGGTCCGCGATCATGGCCTCGACGTCCTCCCGGTTCCTGGCGTCGGGCTTCTCGGCCAGGTAGGTCTTGTAGAAGTGGACGGCGCGGCGGTGGTCGCCGAGCTGATTGTGGCACTGCCCGATCATGAACAGGATCTCGGGCGCCTTGAAGAGGATGTAGGACTTCTCGAACTCGCCGATCGCCTCGCGGAACTTGCCGAGGTTGAAGTAGGCCTTGCCGTCGTCGAAGTGCTGCTTGGCCTGCTTCTTCTGCGCGGCGGTCTGCGCGAAGGCGGCGGGGGGCAGCGCGGCGAGCGCCACGGCAGCGACGAACACGGTCACGAGCAGCTTGCGCATGACTCCCTCTCAGTCCCTCTGCAGCCCGACCGTCCTACTTGAACGGGTCGAGCACGGTGCTCGAGTCGAGCTTCTTCTTCTTGCCCTTGGCCTTGGGCTCGGGCTTCGGCTTGTCGGGGGCCTTGGCCACCGGCACGGGCCTGCCTTTCGGCTCGGGCTTGCCTTTCGGCTCGGGCTTCGGCTTCGGCGGCGTGGGCGCCTTGGCGATGGGCGCGGGCCTGGCCTTGGGCTCCGGCCTGGGCTTGGCGGGGGCCTTGGCCTCGGGGGCCTTGGCCCCGGGCTCGACCTTCGGCTCGATCGGGGCCTCTGTGGTGGCGGCGGCCTTCGTCGGCTCCGCCTTCTCCAGCTCCGGGATCGGGATGATGGCCAGGGCCGTGTCGGCCGGGCCCGCGTCGGTCTGGACCGCCCCGACCGACCAGGCATCGGCCTTGACCGCCAGGGCCATCCCCGCGTCGGACAGCGCCGCCGCCAGCGAGGCGGCCCCGCGCGAGAGGAAGAAGTAGAGACCGCCGCCGAGGCCACCGAGGACCACGATCACCACGACGGCGATGATCAGCCCGGTCCTGCCGCCGCTCTTGGGGATCTGGTACTCGAGGCTGTCGTCGGGGCTCGGCGCGCCGAGCCGGGCGGAGCCCGTCGCGGCCACGAACTCCACGGGCGGCGACGCGGGCATCACCGGCGGGGCCGCGGGCATCGCGGGCGGCGCCATGAACGGCGGAGCCGCGGGCGGCGGCATCACCGGTGGCGCCAGGGGCGCGGCCACCGGCGGGCTCACGACCTGCGGGAACGGCTGCACCACCGACGGCGCGACCGCCTGCGGCACCACGCCCGACGGCCCCGTGACGAGCGGCGCGGCGAACTGCGGGAAGGGCGGCGCCGACGCCGGCGTGGGCGGCGCGGCAGGCGGGCCCCCCACCGGGATGATGATGGGCGCGCCAGTGGCCGCGGCCGACCCCTCGGCCACCGGGACGAAGCCGACCGGGGCGAAGGTCGGGCTCGGCGCCGGCAGGGCCACCCGCACCCGCCCGCTCCCCGACATGGTGCCCGAGGCCACGGCGTCGGCCGTCGTGATCACCGGACCGCTCGGCTCGATGCCCCAGGCGGCGAGCGGGCCGGGCGCCTTCTTCTTCTCCTCCTCCGCCGGATCGCGGACGGCGCCGACGCCCGGGTTGGTGATGCGTTTGGGCTTCTCCGGCTCAGCCGACGGGGGCGCCTCCGTGAGCGCGCTGCCATCCGCGGGACAGAACCCCACGGTGGGCTCGAAGGTTCCTCCGCACCTGGGACACAGCCTCATCGCGCCTCCGGCCGGCGAGCGGCCTCGCGGCTCCACGTCGGGGCACATTGTATGGTGCCCCATGGGTCGCGATCAACCTACTGTACGTTTGAACGCCAGAACCCTACCCGTCACACGTAATACCACTTGAACACCGCAGGGGGTACCCGCCTTGATTCGGGCCGCACCTTGTAGGAGACTCGCCCTCGTTGCGGCCAACCGAGGAGGCTGACGGCGTGAGCCACACTGGCGCGAGGCCGGGGGGGGCGCTCTGGACATTGGCGGTCGCGGCGCTGGCCGCGGCGGCCTGCAGCGACGCCCCCAAGACGGCGGTTCGCCTCATCGTGAACCTGCCGGCGGAGACCCAGGCGGACCAGCTCCACATCGAGGCCACGGTGGCCGGCCAGCCCCTGCTCACCGCCGATCTGCCCGAGAAGATCGCGGGTCCCATCGCCAGCACCACCGACTTCGTGGTCTGGGTGAGCGACTCCCTGGCCGGGCAGGAGATGGTCTTCTCCATCGACGGCCTCTACCAGTCCGCGCTCGTCGCCCACGCCGACGCGAGCATCACCCCCAAGCTCGGCAAGACGCTGCGGCTCACCGTCGATCTGTACGCCGCCAGCCCGTGCCCTACCGGGCAGCTGAACTGCGACGGCACCTGCACCGACCCCACCACCGACCGGCTGCACTGCGGCCGCTGCGACGTGGCCTGCGACGCGGGCCAGATCTGCCGCAGCTCGTCCTGCGAGCACAACCCGTGCGGCGACGGGCAGCACGAGTGCTCGGGGACGTGCTACCCCGACGACGACGCCCTGCACTGCGGCCAGAGCTGCACGGCCTGCCCGGTGCCGGCCGTGCACGGCACCGCCAGCTGCGTCGACGGTCGCTGCCAGATCGACTGCGACGCGGGCTTCGTCGAGTGCCCCGGCGCGTGCGTCGACCTCAACACCGACCCCGACAACTGCGGCACCTGCGGGTGGGAGTGCACCAGCGCCCAGGTCTGCCGGAGCAGCAACTGCGTCGCCAACCCGTGCGGGACCGGCTACCACGACTGCCCGCCGGCGGGCTGCGTCACGAACAACGACCCCAATCACTGTGGCGCGTCGTGCGCCCCGTGCCCGGCGGACAACGGGACGGCCACCTGCGACGGCGTGAGCTGCGGCCTCGAGTGCGACTCCGGCTACCACGAGTGCGGCGGGCTGTGCGTCAGCAACGCCTCGGTGCTGAGCTGCGGCCAGAGCTGCACCGCCTGCGCCGACCCGACCCACGGGAGCCCGACGTGCGACGGGACCAGGTGCGGCGTGACGTGCGACGGCGGGTACAAGCCCTGCGGTCTCGACTGCCTCCCCAACTCGGGGATCTGCGCCGGCTGGCGCCAGCTCGCGCTCGCCACCCGGCCGTCGGCGCGGTCCTTCGCGGCCATGGCCTACGACTCCCAGCGCCACGTCGTCGTGCTCTACGGCGGGTGGAACGGCGCGGACCTCGACGACACCTGGGAGTTCAACGGCACCGCCTGGACGCAGCGCACGCCGGCCAACCGGCCCACGGCGCGCGACTCGGCGGCCGCGGCCTACGACCCAGTCCGTCAGCGGGTGGTGCTGTTCGGCGGCTACGGCAGCGCCGCGGAAGGGGACACCT
>JACRCY010000105.1 GCA_016218785.1 Deltaproteobacteria bacterium | reverse complement strand
TTCGACTCCCGGCGCCTCCACAATGATTATGTAGAGTTAGGCCTCAAATCGGCCTGGGGTGCCACATAGGTGCCATGGCCGTCCAGCAGGGCCACCGCGTCCCGCGGCACGTTCGGGCTCAGGTGCGAATAGCGCATCGTCATCTCGATCGTCGCGTGCCCCAGCAGCTCCTGCACCACCCGTAGCGGCACGCCTTTCATGACGAGGTGCGACGCGAAGGAGTGCCGCATGGTGTGCCAGCCGATCCGGCGCAGGCCGGCTTTCTTGCAGGCCCGCCACAGGGGCCACTTGCACTCGCCCTTGGTGAGCAGCTCGCCGCCGGAGTCGCTGAAGACCAGCTCGCCCCGTAGGTGACGCTGGGCCTTCAGCGCCGCCAGGGCGCTCGGGCAGAGGGGGATCTTGCGGCTCTTCCCGCTCTTTGGCGTCCCTATCCGGCCGCGGGCCGCCGACCTCCGCACCACCATCTGCCCGACCACGAGGTCGACGTCGTCCCACCGCAACGCGAGCAGCTCCCCGAACCGCAGCCCCGCCTTCAGCCCGACCATCATCATGCACTTCCACTCGCCCTCGGCGTGGGCCAGGAGACGGTCGGCCTCCTCGAAGCTCAGGAAGTCGACTTCAACCTCGGGGATCTTGAGCCACTTCACCTTCGGCACGAACTGGATCAGGCCCCACTCGACGGCGACGGCCAGCATCCGGCGCAGCATGGTGAGCTGGTTGTTGATGGTGCTCGGCTTGTACTCCTCCTTGATCTTGAGCGCCTTGTACCGCTCCAGCTCGCGCAGGCCCACCTGGTCGAGCCGGAGCTTGCCGAAGAAGGGGACCAGGTGGTTGCGGAACACCGTCTCCTTCGAGTCGATCTCGCTCGGCTTGTTGTTGGCCACGGCGTACTGCCCGATGAACTCCTTCGAGAACTCCGCCACCGTCGGGGGCGGCGCTACCTCCTTTCGCTGGTAGGTGCCGGCCTGCAGAGACTGGCGCAGCTGCCGCTCATGCTCCTCGGCGCCCCGCTTGGTCTGGACGGGGGACCGCTTGCGGACCCGCTCCAGCCTGCCGTCGGCGTGGGTGAACAGGAAGTCCACCATCCATCCCTTCCGCTTGTCCTTGCGCACCGCCATCAGCGACCTCCTCGTCGCCGAGACCGCACGCGCTCTTCGAGCTTCAGCCAGTGTAGCAGGGCGTCCCGCAGGACGAGCGTCCGCCGGCCGACCTTGCGGCCTGGCAGCTCGCCCGCGGTGATGGCCGCGTGCACCGTCTTGGGGT
This sequence comes from Deltaproteobacteria bacterium, assembly GCA_016218785.1. GTDB lineage: Bacteria > Myxococcota_A > Polyangia > JACRCY01 > JACRCY01 > JACRCY01. Next base: position 9,282 of record JACRCY010000105.1, on the reverse strand, counting down.
TCAGCCGCAGGAACGCGGCCGTCTCCTCGACGGTCAGCACGGCCGGGAGACCGTACGTTGGATCCGACGCCGCCGCCGGAGCCTGCTGCTTCGGGGTCTGCTTCTCCTGCTCGTTCATCTTCCGGTCCTCACCCGTCGACAGGTGAAGACCCACTCGTTCGCCGGCCCGCCCGGGTTCGGCCGGTCGCGGTGTGTAGTCCTACTCGGTCCGCGCCCGTGGGCGCGTGACCCGCTGCCCCCTCACGGGGGCTTCGCTGGCGGCGTGTCGCCGCCGTTTGGGCCCGCCGTCATGCCCTCGGGCGCTGGCCGAGGGGCGGCGGGTGGATGCTGCTGCGGGTCCTGCTGCACACGCTTCTGCGTCGGGTCGTGATCGTCAACGGCCCCGACGGTGCTGCCCTACCTACTTGTACCTCCCTTCCTACCGTCTGTTCGACGGGGCCGCCCGGCGTGGCGCTGCACGGCTCGGTCGGTCTCCCGGTCCAGCGTCTGCCGCCCATTCATGTGACGGCCGCACTTTCGCAGGCCTCTGACTGCGCCTTGCGGCTATCCATGACCAGGCATCCGTCCTCCACCCCGGGCTGGCGACCCTCGCTCCACCAGTCGGTGATGGCGAACCAGGAAAGGTCGCACAGAGGACAGGCGCCGAGACCGGCAGGCAGCTGGTGCGTGGTGCTCGCGCACGGGACGAATGTCGTTCGGGTGAAGGCAGAGCTGCACCGCTCGCAGCGGCCCACCTGGTACCCACCCTCGTCATCGAAGCCGCCCCCGGCGATACAGAGCAGGGCGTACCCGCAGTCCGAGCAGTCATGCGGTCGCAACCGTCCCATGCACCCGGCGATCCGCTCCCACTCGCGACTGGTCAGGTGCTTGATCGACGGAAGGGATCTCCTCAGCGCCTCCTTCAAGCGCTCCGGAAGTTGCCAGGTGTCGATCTGTCGGGCCCGTGGCGGGCAGCGCGAATCCTCGTCTACGCGGTACTCGACGAACGTGCACCGCCCCCGCGGATCGGTGTATGTCCGCGCGAAGCTCGCCTCGACGTCGTCGTGGTCTGGCCGGCACACGTGATACCCGACCAGGGGCCACCCGAGTGCTGCATGAAGGCCAGTGGCAGGCTGGCCGTCGGTGGGTTGGTGGCCGTTGCACTTGAGGATGAGCGTGGTGGCCCACGGTGAGCCCGGGGGTTGGTACACGATCCTGTCCCCAACTCGGTTCGGGAGCCTGCCGCCGTACTGTTGGCCGTAGTGGGCGCGCAGCTTGCGCCAGATGCGGAGCTCGCTCGACGGTGGGCAGAGCGACCTGCCTGGCGACGGCCTCTGAGTGGTGGTGTCTCCGGTGGGTTCACTCACGGGGTTCTCCCTTCCGTGGAAGCGGCGTCGAAGGTGTAGATGATCCCGCGGTCGCCGAGGCCGGAGTGAGACCCGGCGGGCCTTCCTCCACTGTGGAGGCCGGCATACACGCCTCGTCGGCGGCGGTGTCCTCGTCCCACTGGATCGTGATGTCACGTTGTCGGTCGCCCCAGCTGCGGTCCCACACGAACCACGTAAGGTCCCGAAAACCCTTCCTGCCGTCGCGTGAGCAGCTCGGCCGCAGTTCGAGGTGGTAGATGCCGTTGGGCGGGTGTGCGCGGTTGAACTTGGCGCGCTGCTTGGAGTGCCGAAACGTTGCGGGGAGCAGCAGTGCGGTGTACTGCACGCCCAAAGAGATGATCCTCTCGACGTGCGCGAGCATCGTCTTGGCCGGATTGAAGGGCACGTTGGCGATGATGCCGATCGGGAGCACTCCGTTGGCGTCTCGGACCACCCCGGCCGTCGCCAGGAACGATTCGACGTTGACCTTGAGGAAATCCCCGATGCGTACGTGCGCGGTGAGTGCCCGGAGGACTTGTCTGCAACGGCGGCGCCGCTCGATGGCAGCCACCTCGTACCCCGCCGCAAGGAGCACACGGACAATGGCGCCGTCGCCCGCGCTCGGCTCCAGAATCAACGTCAAGCCAGTCGGAGGGTGCTGGACGAGCAGCTCTCGCGTCACCGGCATGGGAGTCGGCCAGAAGGCGAACTTACCGGGGCGGTGCTCTGATCGCCGCCCTTTCCTACGGGTTCGCCGGCGCCGCTTCGGCGCGCCCTTCCGCTTCCGCTTGCCCGCAGGCTGGCCGGGGCTCTTTTCACGCCGCTTGGCGGCGGGACCGGCTTCGGAATGCGTGACCACGCCCTCGACCGGCCCGGCCGCCGAGGCGGTTGAGTCTTCAGGGCTCGGGGCGCAGTGCGGCGCGACCGTCGAGGCGTCCAGCCGTAGCCGCTCCTTGGCGTCGGCAGCATCGCACGCGGTCCGCGCAGCCGCCTCCACGGGACCGTCTAGGTTGAGCCACTCTGATGCGCCCGCACCGACCCCGGCCGGGGTGGGCTCAGACGCCAGGGCGACGGGGTCGGGGTCTCCGCCGTCCGTCCTGGCTTCGCAGACGATGGGCGTAGCGTCGCCCCCTGGTGGCACCCACGGCACCCGCCCCGCGCTGCCCCAGTGCGGGCCCACCGTGATCTCGGCGACCATGGGCAGGTCCAGGCCGAGCTGCGTCAAGAGGTCGTCGCACCCGATGGCTTCGGCAAGCACAGCTGCGGTTGCGTCGATCTCGTCAGCCGGCGCGAGCACGACGATGTCGTCGTGGACGCTGCCGATGATCTGCCCGTGCAGCTTGCGCTGCCGGAGGAGCGCCGCAGCACGGACGACCGCGCGCTTCGTGACCGCACTCGCCGTCGCCTGGATCGGGAAGTTCCGGGCCGCGCGCTCCTCGGCCCGCTGTGCCCACCAGTCGTCGCTGTCCGCCTCCGGGTCGATCTCCTGGCCCAGGAGCTGGAAGGGGCGCCGCCGGCAGACCATGTCCGTCACGAAGCCGTGCTGCCGCGCCTGCTCGACGGCCGCTTCGAGCGCGGTCCCGAGCTCGGGGTACAGGTGGAAGAAGGTGTCGATGAACGCCTGCGCCTCGTCGTGCGTCACTTCACGCCCGAGGACAGCCGAGAGATCCGCAGCGATGCCGAACGCCGTCTCGCCGTTCAGCAAGCCCATGCCGAGCGCCTTGCCGGCCGCATACTCCTTCGGGAAGCGCTGTTTCACCTCGGTCGAGGCGACCTTCAGGCCAAATGCCCTGCGCGCCGTCAGCCCATGGAAGTTTCCGCTGGCGAGGGCCTTCTTCATGCGGTGGTCGCCGGACCACGACGCCGCGATCGTGGGCTCCTGCGCCTTCATGTCCGCGCGGATCACGACCCGCCCTGGCACGCCGCAGATCACCTGGGCCACAGAGAGGGGCACCGTTTCGTCCTTGGGGATGAGGAGAGGGTGAAACACACCGTCACCGCTCATGCGGCCCGTCACCGTCCCGATCTGCGCGTAGTCCGGGTAGAAGCGTCCCGTCGCCTGGTCGACTTCGAAGTTGAGGCACTGGCGCACCGTTGCGAGCTTCTTGTGCTGCATCACCAGGGTCACGCCCAGGTGCTGCCGCTCCCGCACCCGGCGCACCTCGTCGTCGGTGGCGAGCTCCGGCCGTACGAGTTGCTCCAGCCGCGTGAGCGTCACCTCGTCCGTGGCAGGCTGGCCCGGGCCCTTCCTGGCCCGCTCGATCACTGGCAGGCCTAGCGTCTCGTAGAGCAGGCGCACGACGCTGCCGTCCCACGTGCCGCCGGCGAGCGAGTCGAGCTGCGGCTTGAGCTTCGCGAGCCGCTCAGTGACCTCGATGCGAAGCGCGGCGAGGTACTCCCGGTCAATAGGCAGGCCCGCCATTTCGATCTCGGCGAGCACCGGGACTAGCGGCAGCTCAACCTGCCCGAAGACGGTACCGCAGTCGCGCTCCATGATCGGCGCGTAGTGCTCCCGGAGTTGCTCGACGGTGATGCAGTCGCGCAGCGCCGCATGGTGGGCCTCACGCGGCGGCAGGCGGCCGATGTCGGCCGTCTCGAGGTCGGGCTCGTACTTGCTGACGCCCAGGATCCGTTTGGCGAGGTCGACGAGGCCCGTGCTCCGGTGGTCGCCGTCGCCCGCGAGGATCGCGGCGATCTGCACGTCGAAGCCAACGTTGACCGTGATGCCGTGGCGTCTGAGGACCTTGTAGACCTGCTTCGAGGTGTGCGCGCAGATGCACTTGCCCTCGAGCAGGGCTCCGATCTGCGGCAACAGGTCCGCTGGCGCGAAGCCGCGGCCGGCGTCACCCCCGCGGAGGGGGAAGAAGTAGGCCCTGCGGGGAGAGTGGCTCAACGCCAGCCCTAGGAGCGGCTCGTCGCGACGTCGGGCACCCAGCGCGACGACGGAGATCACCTTGCCGGCGGCGAGGTCACCCAGGGCCAGCTCCGCCAGGCCCTCGCGGACGATGACGAAGCGGCTGCCCAGGGCGGTGTTGATGTCCGCGCCGCGGGTGGCGCGCAGCTGCACCACCTGGTCACCGAGCTGCGCCAGGACCTCGTCGCGGTCGTTCGCCGCGACCAGACGGCGCTGCTCGGCTTCGAGGATGACCTGCAGCACGTCGCGCACGGCAGGCTCGGCCGCGTCCGCCATGGCTACACCGCCTCCACGAAGGTCGCGAGGTTGGGGTAGAACGTGAACTTGACGTCGCCCAGGCCGCCGTTGCGGTTCTTGACGACGTGGAGCTTGATCGGGCGCGACTGCGGGGTCACCTCATCCTCGGCGTCCTTGTCGGGCTGGAGCACCGCAGCGATGTCGCACGTGTACTCTATCTCTCCGGATTCCTTGAAAGAATCGAGGCCGGCCTTGCCGTACGACTGCCGCGCCATCGATGAGATCGCCACGACCGGGATGTGGAGATCGCGAACCAGGCGACGCAATTCTGCTGTCACGAACGCCACCTCGTCGCGGCGGGACTCGAGATCGTGGCCCGCGCCGACGGGTACCTTCTGCAGGTAGTCGACGAACAGAGCCGCCTGGTCGGTGCGGTGACGGTGCATGATTTCCTCGACCCACAGCTGCAGCTTGTCCACCGTCGTCGTGGCGTCGGCCTCGATGATGTGGACGAACTCGACGTACGCCATGACCTCGGCGAAGGCGCGCTGCACCTGGCCCCAGGTTTCCGAGTCCCCCTCGAGCCGCCCACGCTGGATGAGCCCGCAGTCGACGCGGCTCTGGCGCGAGACCATCTTGAGCTGGAGCTCGTCGCGGCTCTGCTCGTAGGTCACGTAGATACTGGGGATGCGGTTCGCCCGCGCGACGTTCTCGGCCAGCTGCTGCAGGAGCGTCGTCTTGCCGGTGCCGGGGACGCCGGAGAGGGCGATGAGGACGGACGTGAGGCCGTTCCACATCGCGTTCAACTGGGCGAAGCCGGTGTCGTAGCCCAGGAACTGGCCGCCGATCTGCTGCACCTCGGCGCGGTTCGCGTACTCCATCCAGGCGGTCCGCGGCGCGGTGAGGTAGTCGGTGTCGGGGCCGGTCTTGGTCAGGTGGTCACGGGCCCGACCGAGGGCGCCGGCGACGTCGGCGGTGCTCGCGCGGTCGTCGAGCGTCGCGCGCCCAGCCGGGAGTAGCGCTCCCAGGGCGGCTTTCTTGCGCGCGGCGTCGCGGATAGCGGCAACGTGCTGCGGCAGCAGCTCGGGGTCGTAAGCGACAGCGAAGAGGTTGGCGGCGGCCTGCTCGGCCTTCTTCTTCTTCGCCTGGCGGACCAACAGGCGCCGTGAGATCGGCTGACCGGCCCGCGCGAGGGGGAACAGCATATCCGCCAGCACCCGGTTGTCGGCGTCCTGGAACTGCTCTGGCCGCAACTGCTGCAGGATCAGGCGCGGCGCCGCCGCCTCGGGATCGCCGGACTCGCAGGCGAGCGCCGCGAGCACCTGGTCCTCGATGGGCCGCATGTCGATGGGCTCTTGCAGTTCGAGCTCCTCGGCCGCGTCGACGAGCTGCTGGAACGCCTGACGCGGGTCAAGCTTCTTCGCGTTCGCGGCGCCGGCGACCTCGTCGTAGTCGCAGCGGCAGGTGCCGCACGACCAGCACACGGTTCCTTCGCACTTGGGGCAGTTGTGCTCAGCCTCGAGCTTGGCCTTGCATCTCCAGCAGGGGAAATCGCCGCTCATGATCCCTCTCGGTCAGTGAAGAACTCGTTGAGGTCCCTGCCCGGCGGCAGGTTGACGCGCCGGAGGCTGCGCGCATGGCCGCGGAGCAGCTGCAGGAGCTCACGCGCCCCCTTGCGACCCGCTTTGTCGGGGTCGAGGGCGAGGACCACCTCGCGGCCCTCGAGGTACGTCAACCACTCGGTCTTGAAGCCGGTCGCACCGGGCACGCCGATCGCGTTGAACCCGTGCTGGACCAGGGTCAGGCAGTCGAACTCGCCTTCGGCGACGAACAGTCGCTCGTCGCGGATGGCCCACGCGTTGTAGGGGGACGGGATGTTGCCCGACGTCGAGAGGTACTTCGGGAGGTCGTCGGGCAGGTCATCGCCGACGGCCCGGGCCTTGAGGAAGGTGCACTGACGCCACCGGGTACCGTCCTCGTCGACGAACGTGAAATACGGGATCGTCACGAACGGGACGCCGGCCTGCGCGAAGCGCCGCAGAGGGCCGAGGCCAGCGTAGGCCAGCTCCTGCGGGGTGGTCTGCGAGAAGTGCCGCGCGATGAACGCGTCGTAGTCGTCTACGTAGCCGAGGGCGTAGGCAGTGATGGTCTCGTCGGATAGGTCGCGACCATGGAGGTAGTCCCGGCCGCCACGGTCAAGCTCCTGCATGGCGCCGCGAGCGAAGGTGGTGAGCAGGCCACGCCGCGTGGCCTCGGGGACGCCAGGCCGCGCTGGCAATGCAGCACGCTGCGGCGAGGTGCGCGGCGCGGCGGCGAAGCGCCCGACCGACAACCCGGCGCGCTGGGCCAGGAAGCTCACCGCCTCGTTGAACGTGCAGTCCTTGAGGTGTCGGACGATCTCGATCGAGTCCCAGTGGTAGCCGCACACCCAGCAGGTCACGTTGTTGCGCCTGGAGTCAAAGCGCAGGCTGGCGTCGGCATCGCCGTTGGCATGCTTCGCGGGGAAGAAGCAGCGCGCCATGCCCTTGGCGGACACCTTGACGCCGAGCTCACGGGCCAGCGGGAGGATGGGGTTGGCCGCCTTCACGGCCTCGATGAAGGGGCGGGAGTCGGTCATGTGTGGTCCCCGGCTTTGCCGACGTGGCCATCGGCATCGTGCGGGCCGGCGGCCGTGGCCGGCGTCTGCTCCAGGAACGACAGGTCCACGGGCTCGGTCACGAGAACGGGAGGGGGCGCCGGCAGCACCTTCAAGCGCTTTCTCGTGACGGCCGGCGCCAACGCCTCACCGGTCACCTCCACGGTGATGGCTGAGCGGGATGGCCGCGCCGCAGGCGCCGACCCGACGACCTTGGGAGCGCCGCCTTCGATCTCCCCGGGCACCGGCTTTCCGGCGTCGCCGTCCCACCCGCGACGCCGGCAGCTCGTGAAGAGCGCGATGCGGCGGCGGTCTGGGTAGCACTTCCCGATGAACTCCAGCACCTGTGGTACGCGCTCCTGTGGGTAGGCCGGGGGGAATTCGGCGGGCAGACGCGTGTCCGCGGGCGGCGGGGGCATGTCCCCGCGCACGGCGATGAGCAGCAGCTCGGGCCCCCACATAATCCACTGCCCAGCAAACTCGTGCACGTCGGGCACGCCGATCGTCGCCGCCTCGCGGACCGAGAAGCCGCACAGCTCGATCGCGGCCAGGGCGGTGCCGAGATTCCGGCTCGGCGTCCGGAGGAAGAGCACAGCGTCGGTGGCGGCGTGCTGGGTGATGAGCGGGGAGATCGCGGCGGCGTCGGCGTCGCGCCGATGCTCCGAATCGCCCCAGGGTTGGGCGTACAGCACGGCGTAGCCGCCCGTGGCCGCCGCGGTGGAGGCGGCCGGTGGCGTTGCAGGCGTGGCCGGCGCTGCCGCAGCGCTCGGCTTGGGGGGCGTCACCGATCCATGCGCCGGCCGCGCCGGCTTCGGCGCCAGGCGGGCAACCACCGCCCGGACCACCTCGGCCGTGGGACCGTCCGGTGCCACGGCGACGGCCTCCTGCCAGGCCTGCTGCTGGAGGTCGGGGGTGAGCCCCACCAGGGGCCGGACCTGAGACTCATTGGTCGGCAGCGGGAGCGCCTTGTCGCCAATTGGCGACAAGACCTCGATGACGGAGCCGGCGGCCGCGAGGCGGTGGGCGTACGACCGGCTGAGCCGGAAGCGATCTCGGACGTACCGCGCGAACGTCCGATGGGTCACGCGGTGGAGACGCCGCACCTGGATCTCCCGCAGGGCGCAGCCGACCGCGATGAACGCCTGGAGGTTCTTCGCCACGACGGCCTCGCACTTGACGAGGGTGTCCTGCTCGTCCTGCGTGAGGGTGGGCACGAGCTGCATGACGCGGGTCTGGGTGCGTTTCATGGTCGGGCTCCTGAGTGGGCGACACGGTGGCCAGTGGCGCCGCGCCGGGGCAGGTGGCGGTGACGCGGCGCCGGGAGGCCGCCTGCCGCAGGGAGGGCCACCGCGGGCTGGTGAGGGGCAACGGTGCGGGCTGGGAGGCAGACGCCACGACCTGGGACAGCGGGGCGGCGGGGTGAAGGGTCAGAGAGAACGCGCCCGCGAGCCGCGGGGCGCGTTCTCCTCTGTAGATATACAGAGATATATGGCGCAAATGGCGCCAGAAGCGTTTTGATTCCAGGGGGTTGCCGAGACGGCTTTCCCCTCGGGGGTAGCAGGAACTCCCCTCGGGGGTAGCAGGAATTCCCCTCGGGGGTAGCAGGAAAGACCCACGCCAGGCTCGCGCAGGCCATCATCGCGGCTCTCCCGGCCGGCGCGCCAAGTGCCACGCAGCCGTCTTGTTGATGACGAGGAACGCTCCGGGCTTGCGGGCGTACGCGCGCTCCTCGATGCCGGTGATCACCTCCAGGTCGGCGAGCTTCCGCAACACCTCGTCCAGGCGCCGGTCGGCTTCCTCGCGGGTGCGGTTCTTGGCGCCCGCGACGAGCCTCATGCGCAGCCACTCCCGGTTCCGCCTAACCTCATGATCGCGCTGCGAAACGAGCCAGAGCAGCATCCGCACGGCGGTCGCGTCACCTGCGAGGGACTTCAGCAGCGCGAAGATCCCGCCCAGCAGGATGGTGTACTTCTTGCCGCGCCCGCGCAGCTCGTCGGCAAGCTCGCGGTTGAGCCCAAGCGCCACAGTTGGGAGAAGGCCCGGACCCGCCCGTGGGGGAATTCGCGCCCGGACCCGGGGAGTTGCTCGACAAGTTGTGCGCTGCTGGCGGGGAAAGATCTATGGAGCAGGTTTGACGTGCTACCGGGTAC